>CAMGTS010000008.1 GCA_946062035.1 uncultured Bacteroidales bacterium | reverse complement strand
TCATTTTTATTTCAGACTCCTCTTGTCTTTCACAAAAATGTTGTTCTGCAAATCCTTTAAGTTCCTCTTTTTGGTCGCGCAAGATTTCCAATAGCCGCAACTGATTCATAATCATTTTCTTTCTTGCAACAAACATAAGTAAACTGCGATAAAAACACAAATTTCAGTAGAGTAAACTGCGATAAAATGGGTAAAATTGACATTTCGACTGCGATAAATCTGAGAATTTCACTGTATTGAACTGCGATAAACACACCGACACGATCTCCCATAATTGTAGCTCCTTCGGGGAGATGTTGAACGGGTGATACTTTGCGGCGCAGAGTATTTTCACCATCTTTGCGCTCCTTTACCTGACGATATTGCGATATGAGCCACAACACCTTAGACAAACCTGTTGCGAAGGGAGAGAAAACAGCACCGCCGAAAAATACTGGCGGTGAACTTGATTTTGGGAAAACTCCTGTACCGAAACTCTTCAGTTCGCTGTTTTTCCCGACACTCATCGGGCTGCTCGCAGGTTCTATTCTAAATATCGCTGACGGCATTTTCGTAGGAAGAGGAGTGGGCAGCAACGCTCTTGCAGCCGTTAATATTGCGGCACCTATCTTTTTGATATCCACGGGTATAAGTCTGCTTTTCGCAAGCGGAGTATCTGTCGCGGCGGGAATTCATCTCGGAAGGGGAGAAACGGACAAGGCCAAAGAGAAGATTACACTTGCTTTTTGCGCCGGAACAGCCCTTATCATTCTCATAGCTCTATTTGCAATTACTACACCCTCAACATTTTGCAAGTTATTTGGCGGCAACGAAGAACTCAGGCCGTTAGTCAACAGCTATTTAAGTTGGGTAGCTCCAGGAACGGTCCTGTATGTCGCGATAATTATCGGAATGTTCGTCATAAGGTTAGATGGAAGTCCACGGTTCGCCATGATGATGAACGTTATAATGTCCGCCACCAATATCCTCTTAGACTATGTATTCGTTTTTCCTCTGCACATGGGAATAAAAGGAGCAGCAATAGCTACGACCATATCGACTCTGCCGGGTATGGGGATGGTAGTGTGGTATTTTCTGAGGGGCAAAAAGGACATTGGCCTGTGCCGTCTGTCGCTTTCCGGTAAAAAAGCAAAAGAACATTTGGCGGATATCCTGCACATGGCAAGGCTCGGTGCTCCGACTTTCATTGCGGAGACTGCTATCTGTTGTATGATAATTGTCGGCAACTTTATGTTTATGAAGTATTTCCGTGAAGATGGCGTTGCTGCGTTCGGGGTCGCATGTTATCTGTTTCCGCTTGTTTTCATGTTCGGCAACTCTATTGCCAACTCGCTGCTTCCGATAGTCAGCTACAATCTCGGACAGAATAACCTCACAAGGATCAGGGCCACATTCCGCCTGTCTCTGTTTACTGGTCTGATCTGCGGTCTGACCGTGAGCGTAGCCGGAATTTTGTTCGGGAGAGAAGCTACCGGAATATTTCTCGACACCTCAACCGGAGCCTACAAAATCGGAGCGCACGGGTTACCGCTGTTCTCCTCGGCGTATGTCCTTTTTACTCTTAACATCGTGATAGTAGGATATCTGCAAGGACTCGGAAAATTCAAACCGGCAGCGTTGTTCATGCTTTTACGAGGGTATATCCTTGTAATCCCAGCTTTCCTGATATTACCGGGCATCATAGGTCCCACAGGTCTGTGGATTGCGGTCAGCGTTTCAGAAGGCATCTCGCTCGTCTGCGAAATCTTCTATCTGTTCCGCTATAAGCGCAAATTGAACCTTTAGACAAAATTTCAGAAAAAATTTTGTCCAAGTTTTTGGTTTTTTGAACGAATGACTTATATTTGCAGTCCCAATGCGGAAATAGCTCAGTTGGTAGAGCACAACCTTGCCAAGGTTGGGGTCGCGAGTTCGAGTCTCGTTTTCCGCTCTAAAGGCTTCAGAAATGAAGCCTTTTTTCGTTTAGACCTCTCGTCCAATTATATCTGTGCCCTATACTCGTTCGGAGTAAGTCCGGTAGCCTTCTTGAACACACGTGAAAGATGATACGGATAAGCGAATCCTAAGTCGTATGCGATTTCACTGACGGTTTTGTCGGAACCTGTAAGCCTTTCTTTTATCTGCTCGATAAGGAACAGCTGAATATGCTCTTGCGGTGACTTGCCCGTATATTTTTTGATAAGGTCGCCGAAGTAGTTAGGGGAAAGATGGAGGGCATCCGCACAATACCTGACCGTGGGTGTGCCCTTTGAAGCGGACTCGGGATGAGAATAGTAGTCAAGCAGAATCTGTTCGAATTTTTTCAAGACATCGTTACTTTGAACCTCTCTTGTAATAAACTGTCTGTCGTAGAAGCGCATACAGTGATTGAGCAGCAATTCGATAGTGGAAGCTATAATCTGTTTGCTGTGCTTGTCTATAGGGTGTTCTAATTCCGCACGTATCTCCTTCATGCAAGTAATGACTGTATCTCGCTCACGTTCAGATGTATGAAGTGCTTCGTTTATAGCGTATGAAAAGAACGTATAGTCTTTCATCCTTGAGCCGAGAGGTGTCCCCCTAAGCAGGTCAGGATGGAATATCAACGCCCAACCCTCAGGATGATAAGTATATTCATCGTCATCGATTCCAACAATCTGCCCCGGTGCAGTAAATACCATCGTT
Source organism: uncultured Bacteroidales bacterium (assembly GCA_946062035.1). GTDB lineage: Bacteria > Bacteroidota > Bacteroidia > Bacteroidales > UBA932 > Egerieousia. Next base: position 13,625 of record CAMGTS010000008.1, on the reverse strand, counting down.
CCCTCATCGTAGTCATATTTGCCATGCCCGTAAATCAGGTTGCCGCACATTTTCAGCTTAAGATACACTGCATAGAAACCGTTGATCCTTAACCCGTGCTTAATCTTTTCAAGCGTTGACATATCATAGACATTGATAAGAGGGTGTAGTGTTTCAAGCCCTATCTCTCTGTTGTAATCTTTTATAGATGAGTATGTTGTAATTCCTTTCATAGCCTATTTCTCTTGACGCAAATTTATCAATTTTAGCAAGAAGAACTTAGTCGCCTCCACTATACAGGTAATATTGATAACATAATCCGTAATTCATGCGGTATTTGCGACAAAATACTCGGCGGTTTATACAGGATGAAATTGTTACGAAAACAAGGAGAGCCTAAATGCAAAATGTTGATATTATCATTTTCTATCTAACTTTGAGATTATAGAAAGTAGAGTATGAAGTCTGATAATTTGAAAGTGACTGTTTTGCAAAAAGCCTTGATTTGGGAAGACAGAATCAGGAACTGCGCAAGGTTTGGAAAGACCATAGACACCCTTCCGAAGACAGATCTGATAGTTCTGCCGGAAATGTTTTCAACCGGATTTGTCACTGAACCCCAGTCTGTTGCGGAAGGTGCCAACGGAAAGACATTGGACTGGATGAAGTATAAGGCTGTCGAGAAAAATTGCGCGATAGCGGGAAGTGTGGCTGTCGAAGAGGATGGAAAATATTTCAACAGATTTTACTTTGTCACCCCAAAAAAGGGAGTTGATATCGCCTCTCTTAAAAACAGCGGCTATGAGGAGAAACTCTCAGCGGCTGATGCGGTCTATTATGACAAGCATCACCTCTTCACCTATAGCGGTGAAAACAAGCGGTTTACAGCGGGAGATCATAGAGTTGTCGTGGAGTGGCGGGGATTCAGATTCCTTCTGCTCGTATGCTATGATCTCAGATTCCCTGGCTGGGCGAGAAACGCCATTGTCAGAAAAGACGGAATAGACGCTCCGGAGTTCGATGCGATAATATATGTGGCAAGTTGGCCGACTGTGCGTCTGGGCGCATGGACGACGTTGCTTCATGCGAGAGCAATTGAAAACCAATGCTTTGTAATAGGAGCGAACAGAGTTGGAGACGACCCTAATTGTAAATATTCGGGAGGTTCGATGATTGTCAATCCATACGGGAAGCGCATTGCTGAGTGTAAGGACGGCTGCGAGGATGCGTGCTCGGCGGAACTTGACATGGAAGAGCTGAACGCATTCCGCAAGAAGTTCCCTGTCCTATACGATGCGGACTGACAATGATTGGGATTGAGGCATAATGTACATACAGCATTCCGGGAGCCGACGACAAACTGACTTGGATTATGCCGGAGTGCGACGTTTATAAGGCTATAAAAATATTTGAAGATGAAGGTTTTCAGTGAAGATTTGGTTGCGGAAGCCTGTAAGGTCAATAATGTAAGAGACCTTTCAACGGCTACAATCGGAGAGGTTCTTTTGGTCGCCCAATATTTGGAAAACAAGACCGGAATCCCTTTTATCAGGATGGATCAGGGATCACCGGGACTTCCTGTAAACAGGGTCGGTGTCGAGGCGGAAAAAAGAGCGTTAGACAGTGGTATAGGGTCACAATATCCGGCGGCGGCGGGAATAAAGGAACTGAAAGAGGCGGCAAGCGAGTTTATCAAAGCTTTCGTAAACATTGAAATCAGCCCTCGTTCATGCATCCCCACAACAGGATCTGTAGCAGGTTCTTTCGGAAGTTTTATCGGTTGCACCCAACGTATTCCAGGAAAGAATAAGGTGCTCTTTATAGATCCCGGATTCCCTATTCAGAAGTCTCAACTGAGAATCCTCGGCATTGAGTGGAAAGAGTTCGATATATTCTCTTTCAGAGGCGGGAAACTCAGGGCGAAACTCGAGGAGGAGATGAACGACGGGACTATTGCGGCTATAGTCTATTCAAATCCTAATAATCCGTCGTGGATTTGCTTAGAGGAGGAAGAATTGAAAATCATAGGAGAACTTGCTACAAAATACGACGCTGTCGTGATGGAGGATCTTGCATATTTCTGCATGGACTACCGTCATCATCTTGAACATCCGTACAAAGCCCCGTTTGTTCCGACTGTCGCAAGATACACAGACAATTATCTTCTGATGACCTCATCTTCAAAGATTTTCAGCTATGCCGGCCAAAGGGTCGCATTGCTTTGCATCAGTGACAAGCTCTACGAAAAATATTACCCGGCTCTTGCCGAACGCTACCATGATGCGGGTATTTTCGGGTCAACGCTTGTCGCTTCGATTCTATATATGATTACAAGCGGATGCACCGCTACAACCCAGTTGGGATATGCTGAGATGCTGAGAAAATCTTGTGAGGGAGAGATAAATTTTGTCGAAGACACCAGAGAGTATGCGGTGAGGGCCGAAAAAATGAAGAAGATATTTTTAGCGCACGGATTCCATATTGTCTACGACCGTGATGTCACTCAGGCTGTCGGTGATGGTTTCTTCTTTACTATAGGCTACAAAGGGATGAGCGGTGACGAGTTGATGAAGGAGCTGATGTATTATGGGGTTAGCAGCATATCTCTCTCAACTACAGGCAGTAAGCAAGAAGGAATCAGGGCCTGCACAAGCAGGATGAGAGAGGAGCTTTATCCCGTCTTAGCCGAAAGAATGCGTGATTTTCAGCAAGATCATATTTAGCGGGAAATGCGGTTTGCCGCAAACCTGAAGAGTGTTATGTATCTTTTTCTCCCCCTTACTTTTCATATCTTTGGTAACTGAACCAAAAATTGATTTTTCAAATGTTTATGAAAAGTATCCACACTTACAGTAGAATGCTTTTGCTTGCGGTTGTCGCAGGCGCTTTGTCCATTTTAACATCTTTTAACACTTATGCCCAGGAGAAAGGGCAGTTCAATCCTTCAAAAGACAGCATCGCTTTCTTTCATGAGTTCAGAGGAGTATGGCTCACGACCGTCAGGGGAAGCGACTGGCCGAGAAACATCAAGATCAACTACGAGAGGCTTGAGGGAGAGAGCAAGAGGCAGATGGAAAAGCGTATTGAAAGACAGAGAGATTCGCAAAAGGTCGCACTTGTTGACCTCATGAAAAAGATAAAGAGCACGGGAAGCAACGCTGTAATGGTTCAGATGGTTTGCAACAGCGAAAGCTATTATTGCTCGAAGATTCTTCCTTGGGATTACAATCTTACAGGAACTCAGGGTGTAGACCCGGGTTATGACCCTTTGAAACTTGCTGTGGAGACAGGCCATAAATTGGGCATGGAAGTTCATGCATGGCTTAATCCCATGAGAATAGGAAGCGTTGAAAATGAAAGGGTAGCGGATCATCCATGCAAGGTTCACCCGGAATTTGTACAGACCTACAACAAGACGATGTATTGGGATCCGTCTAATCCCGAAGTTGTCGATTATCTGTATAGGCTTGTAACAGAAATCGTTACCAATTACAATGTTGATGGTATCCATATTGACGACTACTTCTACCCTGACGGATTAAGGGGAGACGAGAAAGACACCATGTGGAAAGACGGTCACAACTATGCGAAATATCTGAAGGCGCACAAAGCTGAAGTCGAGAAGAAGATGGAGGCTTGGAAAGCTAAGCTGTGCGGCACAATGACCGCTGAGGACAGCCTTATGATTCAGAAAGATACGACTGCCCTTACGTTGGATTTGTGGAGAGAGGTAAATGTAAACAATGTAGTTCGTGCCATGCACACCGCTACTCACAAGGCCAATCCTAATGCCGTATTCGGTGTATCTCCGGGAGGCAGATTAGTCAATACGCAGAGACTTTACGCTGACCCTCAGCATTGGATTGCAGAAGGTACTATCGACTATCTGATTCCTCAGATTTATTGGCAGCACGGCCATAAAGTAGCTGACTATAAATTAGTTCTTGACAGTTGGAAAGACATCATGAAGGATGTTCCGATGTTTGTCGGAATGGGAGCCTACAGATACAAGTCAACAGGTTTCGAGACCATGGACGAATTCATGAAGCAGATGGAGGAAGCAAGAGAGGCCGATTATGTCTATGGAAATGTCTGGTTTACAGCCCACAGCCTTTTCAAGGACGATTTCCTTCCTTATATGCAGAAAAATATCTACCCATACGAAAGCCTCGCTCCGAAGTTGGGTACTTCCACCTACCCGGCACCTGCTGCACCTGAGCTGAAAGTTTCAGGAGAAAAATTGCATTGGGAGTCTGTAGCTGATGCGGATGGCTATGCCGTATATGAATTATCTCCGAAAAGCGGTGTCAAGACAAAATGCGGAGGAGCTGTATGGGAAGCCAACATGGTCAAGAGAATACTTGTCGGCGACCAAAAACACGACACGAAATTCGCTGCAGAAAAGGGTAAGACCTATGTTGTTCTCGCCACCCGTGGCAAAGAGAAATCCGAGCCGAGCAACGTTGTCCGCACGAAATAGAGGCAGGCTCATGAACTTGGTTAATGTTCTGAAAAACTAAATCATTATGAAAAGAAGGGGTCATAAGACTTTTTTGAAAGTCCTGAAGTTTGTAGTTGCATTTTTAATTATTGCGGCATGTGTAACTCCGGCGGAGGCGGTTTTTGAAGAGAGAGATCTTCCTCACACCCTCTCGGTGCTGCGTTACGAGCTTCGCAATATCTACAAAAGCGTGACCCTTCGAAGACAGCGGATAGAAATCGGCAGGGCACGTCAGCGCAAACAAATGGTTGAGCTGATGGAGAATTGCAACGAGCTTGCGCTGATGTTATATTCCCAAAAACAAGATTTTACGTTCGACCTTACTTATGCGTTGGAGGAGGTGACCAAACAATACAACTCCTTCAACAAAAACAGAAGGCCGTTTATGGAGTCTGTAGAGCAGATAGATCTTGAAATCGAGAGATATAACAAACTTATCAGAACATTGCAGATACTTCCCCCATCATTAGTTTCAAACCCTAATGATACGACAATGGTGGCGGATAGTACAGTCACTTTGGCGCAGCTTTCAAATGTCAATGCCGCCGCCAAGATGGTTCATAAACTTGCCGCCAAGTCGGGAGATACCGCAGAGACGGCTTCAAGCGGCGAAGAGGCTTCAAAGAATTCCAAAGTCGGAGGTTTTATCAAAGCGATAGCGGGAGGAGGTGTAATGAACATTAACTCCGAGGCTCTACCCGATTCGATTGCTCCGGCTGCGCTAAAGGAAGTCAAGGACAGTTCAGGAACATTGAGAATGGTACTTACAGGCAATTCACTGATAGACAGGGACAGCTGTTTGTACTATTCTCAGAATCTCCTGAAAAACTACAAGGAGATGCGTCGGGAGATTGTACAGGACAGCGTAAATTACGATGCGACCAAAAACAATTTAGAGGAGGCGTACAACTATGCCCAAAGACGTTATCGGGCTGTCCAGAAGAAAATTTTTGTCGAAGGGCAGACAAACTACCTTGATGTTCTCAGGACTCTTCCTATACAGTGGAAAAGAGTCAAAGCTGATATAACGGACAAGTATGTCCTTGCAGGAGCCGCAAAGAGCGAATGGAACGGCCCGATGGTTTTGGGCTTTATGTTCTTTGTGCTCTTCTATCTGATTATAGCGAGCGTAGCCACGAATTTTGTCGTAAAGATTCTGACGAAAAGGATAAAATTCCTGCGCTCAGAGAGTTTCAAGAGTCATAAAATCTGCTTCAATATCCTTACAGGAATCGTTTTCTTTGCGATAACCATAACTATCGCATGTCTGTCGTTGAACCAGCACTTCTTTACGATGGCGACAAAGCTGATTGTTGAGTTCGCATGGCTCAGCGCGGCGATCGTCCTCTCTTTTGCGATACGGTTGAGGGGAGATCAGGTCAAAGCCGGTCTTAAAGCCTACACTCCGGTCCTGACGGCTTGCTTTACGATAATCTTTATCCGGATAACCTTCGTACCGAACAGTCTGCTGAATATGTTCCTGCCGTTGGTATTGATTCTTTTTTCATTCTGGCAATGGAAAGTCATCAGAAAACAGAAGAAACACCTTCCGACAAGTGACTATTTCTACAATATCACCACCCTTGGAGTGTTACTGATATCGACTGTTGTATGCTTGTCGGGTTATGTTCTTCTGAGCATCCTGATAGTCATCTGGTGGATATTCCAACTAACACTCATCCAGACGATTACAGCCCTGACCTGCTTATTGAAGACATACTATGAAAAGAGCGTTTCCAAAAAGAAAAAGAGCTACCTCTCAAACAACAAGGCGTTAGTCAATTCAAAGGACAAAAACTCCTATATCGAGGTCACTTGGTTCTACGACTTTTTGCAAATGACGGTTATACCTGTCATTATCGTCTGGTCTATCCCACTATGCCTTTATATGGCATCTAAAGTTTTTGACCTTTCTACGATCTATTCAAGCTATTTGAGCTATCCGTTCCTCAACTTCGAGGGATATATACATCTTTCCTTGATGAAAGTGGCTGTCGCCGTATCTCTGCTCTTTGTTTTCAGATATATCAGCTATGCGGCGAAGGCGTGGTACAGAATCTACAAGATACGTGTTACGATGTCAAAGCTCAATGTCAAGGAGATACCCGCTAACCAACTGAATCTGACTCTTGCCAATTCGGTGATAGCGATCTGCGCCTGGGGCGTTTATATTTTCGCGGTATTTGCAATGCTTCATATACCATCTACTGCAGTATCTATAGTCGGTGCAGGTTTGGCCACCGGTATCGGTTTTGCCCTCAAAGACGTGATTAACAACTTCTTCTATGGAGTCAGCATGATGAACGGCCGTCTGAGAGTGGGAGACTATGTAGAATGCGACGGCATCAGGGGCAAGGTCGAAAACATCACATACCAGAGCACCCAAATAGAAACAGGCGAAGGGAGTGTTATGGCCATCCCGAATTCAGCTCTGTATGCCAAGAATTTCAAAAACCTTACACGTAACCACGCATACGAACTTGTGGTGATTCCTGTCGGTGTCAAATACGGGTCTGATATTGCGGCCGTAAGGGAGATGTTAGTAGAGGAGGTCAAGAAACTGCAACGTATAGACAAGTACGGAAGAGAGTTGATGGATTCGTCATACGGTGTCGTAGTAAGGTTAGCCGGGTTCGGTGATAACAGCGTTGACCTGAAAGTCTACCAGAATGTCCTCGTAGAAGAGCGCTTCAAATATGAGGCAGCCGCAAAGGAGGTCATATATAACACATTGAATCGTAACAATGTAGAAATTCCTTTCCCTCAGCGGGATGTTTACATAAAAGAGTTTGCGGCTCCCCGCTCCGGCGAGAAGGAACAATCATAAAGAGGATACTGTGTGCGGCACATTTCTATTAGGCTCAAAGGTCAAAAATTGATTTATGGCATATAGTATGTAAATAAGCTGTACAGAATTAAGGATTAATTTTGACGAAACTAACAACAACGGATATGAAGAAGTATTTGATTATTTTTATGTGCTTCCTGGTAATTGCGCCGGGCTGTGCGAACATGAACAATATGGGCAAGGGCGGTGTTATCGGAGGCGCTGCCGGAACAGCTCTTGGAGCTGGCGTAGGTGCCCTCATAGGTAAAGGAAAAGGCGCGGCCATAGGTGCGGCTATCGGTGGAGCGGTAGGTTCCGGCGCCGGATTGCTTATCGGTCGCAAGATGGACGCTAAAGCAGCCGAGCTTGAAGCCGCATTAGAGAATGCAAAGGTAGAAACCGTTCAGGATCAGAATGGTCTGCAAGCCATCAAGGTCACTTTCGATAGCGGGATTTTGTTTGCCACTGGCAAATCCGCCCTTACTCAGGTATCGAAGAATGAGCTGACTGAGTTCGCTACACAAATGAGAGATATGGCTGATGCCGACATCACAATCTATGGTCACACGGACAATACCGGTTCTGCGGCCATTAATGAAAAACTCTCTAAAGAAAGAGCGGAGTCTGTGAAGTACTACCTTGTCAATCAGGGAATCGCTCCTGCACGCATGACTTCTGAGGGAATGTCTTTCAATATGCCGGTTGCAGATAACAGCACCGCTGAAGGTCGTGCCCAAAACCGTAGAGTCGAGCTATACGTTACAGCAAGTCACACCATGATCCAGCAGGCAGAGAACGGCACTTTAAGATAAACTACGCCTACCGACTCTGACAGAGCAATGGAGAAACCCTGGTCACAGATGCTTGTGGCTGGGGTTTCTCCATATAAAGGCATTATCTATTGCTCTTTTTATCGCAATATAGTGGCCAAATTTTCAGAATGTTTCCTCTTTTTTAGGAAACATTTCTCGATTTTATCCTTTTTTAGGGGAAACTTTTTCGATTTCTTTCCTAAATTTTAGGAAACTATTTGTATTTTTGTCCTGAATTTTAGGAAACATGAAAAAGGATATCATAAAATCGCTGATAGAAATCAAACAAAGTGAAATACCATTTCCTGTTATTGCACGTGAAGTGGAACTGCCGCTTGACAGAAATAAGATAATCACCATACCCGGAGTTCGCCGTTGCGGAAAATCGACATTAATGATGATTGCCATTAATGAACTCTTTAAGAAAGGAGTTCCGAAAGAGCACATTCTATGGTTGGGATTCGATGACGAACGTTTGAAAAACATGACCTCAGACGAACTTAATGATGTCATAGAGTCTTACATGGAAATGTTTCCCGATGTGCCGATACGGGACGTATATATGTTTTTTGATGAAATTCAACTTATTAAGGACTGGGAATATTTTATCATAAGAGTTTACAAGAGCTATTGCAAGAATATCTATGTAAGCGGAAGCAATGCGACAATGCTGTCCACGGAACTTAAATCAGTGTTGCGAGGATGGCCACTCGAATACGAAACTTACCCACTTTCATTTTTGGAATACTGCGAGTTTAAAGGAATCGATACAACGAGCTATTTGGAACAAGATAAAGCCAAAGTAAAAAACGCCTGTACCGAATATATCAAGGGTAGCGCATTTCCGGAGGTAGTCCTTACGAAGTCGAAATCCGAACAATTGAAATTGCTTCAAGGCTATTTTGACACAATGATATTGCGGGACATGGTTGAACATTATGGCATTTCCAATACAGGGGTTTTACGCTATTTTGTCAAACGCATTTTAGGAAACCTGAGTAAGCCTACCTCGATTCTTGCTATATATAACGACATAAAGTCGCAGGGGCTCAAGGTCAGCAAAGATGATTTATACCATTGGGCTGATTGCGCCTGTGCGATTTTCTTACTTGTTCGCATTCCAAAATATGAACGTTCTTTAATTAGGGAGCAGAGGTCGCCATACAAATTCTATTGTATTGACAACGGTTTGCGCAGTGCTGTGCTTCTACCTCAAAGTGAGGACAATGGCAAATTGTTGGAGAATACAGTACTGTTGCATTTAAAAAGACACCTTCAAGCGTCTGAACGAATATTCTACTACCAGGGCAAAGGTGAGTGTGATTTTGCTCTTCAAAGCTACGATAGAATATCCGAGCTGATACAAGTCACATGGGATATGTCTGACGATTCGACTCGAAACCGCGAAATCAATGGCATCATTGATGCAGCCGAGAACACCCTATGCGAAAAGCTGACAATCATAACAAATAATGAGGAAGGCGAGATCAATGTCAAAGGCCATCTAATCAGAATAGTCCCCATTTGGAAATGGCTGCAAACGTACAAAGGAGTGGCTATTGAATAGCGGCACGAAGATGCGCTCATTGCGACAGAAAGCGCATAGAGCCGACATAGCCATCTGTGCTTATCCCCGCATACTCAACCTTAAGTTTCGAGATGTTTGTACCAGCCTTTACTTCGTTGGTTTTCCACTTGACTTTTTGAAAAATTTCTAACTTAGCGCACCCTAAACAAAAGGAGGACTTATGAATCTTCAAGAGATAAAAGAGAGAGCTCTCAATGGTATCGGAGCGACAAAGGAAGAGGCGGAATGGCTCATTTCGCAAGCTCCGAAAGAGGAACTTTATGATGCAGCGCACGAGATAACGATGAAATGTGCGGACGGGAATTTTGATACATGTTCGATTATCAACGCTCGAAGCGGAAGATGTGGCGAGGATTGCAAATGGTGCGCCCAAAGTGTTCATTATAAAACGAATATAAACGTATACCCGATGGTTTCGAGCGAAGAGTGCTTAAAGTTGGCTCTGCATAATGAGGAACTTGGCATCGGAAGATACAGCATAGTGACAAGCGGCAAATCGCTCTCAGACGCTGATGTAGAGAAACTTTGCGACATCATCAAAGACCTCCACAAAAATTGCGGCCTGAAAATTTGCGCCTCTATAGGACTTGTCTCAAAGGAGCAGCTGAAACGACTGAAAGAGTCAGGATTGGAAAGGCTTCACTGCAATTTGGAGACAGCGCCAAGCATCTTCGGAAAGTATTGTACGACACATACCACAGAGCAGAAGCTTGCAACCCTTAAAGCCGCACAAGAACTTGGAATAGAGGTTTGTACGGGAGGAATCTTCGGAATGGGAGAGACTCCTGCGCAGAGGGTTGAGTTCGCTTTCGCACTTCGAGACACCGGGACAAAAAGCCTCCCTTTCAACATCCTCAATCCTATTCCGGGGACTCCTTTGGAGGGGACAAACCCTATAAGCGATGATGAAATCCTTTCTACTGTAGCGATGATCAGATTCGTAATGCCAAGCGTGGGAATCAGATTTGCGGGCGGAAGGTCTAAACGTTCTAAAGAATTGGTGCTCAAAGCTTTCTATGTAGGAGTAAACGCCGCCATTATGGGCGATATGCTCACGACTGCAGGGACAGACATCGCTGACGAGTTCCGCTTCATAAAAGAAGCAGGCTACACTTTGGAAAAATCTGTCAGCCCGTATAGTACTAAAAGATAACATTTTGCAGATTGATTGCACAACAAAGTACAGGTACGGCTATTATATGACGATAAAAAACAAATGAATCAGGATTTACAATTCGACAGAGAACATATCTGGCATCCGTACACGTCAACGACCAATCCGCTGCCTGTATATGAAGTAAAAAGCGCATCAGGTGCGGAGATAGAACTTGCGGACGGCACACGCCTTGTCGATGGAATGAGCAGTTGGTGGTGTGCGATTCACGGATACAGCAATCCAGCCCTCAACAAGGCTGCGGAAGAGCAACTCAAGAAGATGAGCCATATCATGTTCGGGGGATTCACTCATAAGCCGGCTATAGATCTTGCACGACTTCTGCTGCCTATTGTCCCCGATAACATGACGAAAATCTTCTATGCCGACAGCGGTTCAGTTGCGGTAGAAGTCGCTATGAAAATGGCGGTGCAGTATTGGTACGGGATGGCACACGGCGGGGGCGGAAAAGAGAATGGGGAACTTGCTAAAAAGACTAATTTCGTCACCATCCGAAAGGGTTATCACGGTGACACGTGGAATGCCATGAGCGTATGCGACCCAGAAACGGGTATGCACAGTCTGTTCGGAGACGCTCTCCCTAAGAGATATTTTATTCCTCAACCAAGCTGCAAAATGCCGGGTTGCACAGTCGGGGAGAACTCAACCAGACAGGCCGGAAGAGTAAACATGAGAGGCTCATCCGCCGCTGAAGAGTGGAATCCGATTGATATAGAGCCTCTTAGAGAAGTGCTTCAAAAACACGGAGAAGACATCGCGGCTCTGATTTTAGAGCCGATTGTACAGGGAGCTGGCGGAATGTGGTTCTACCATCCTCAATATCTTAAGGAAGCCGCAAAATTGTGCAAAGAGTACAATGTTCTGCTGATATTTGATGAAATAGCTACTGGTTTCGGACGCACAGGCAAACTCTTCGCCTGTGAATGGTGTGATGTAAAACCAGACATCATGTGCATCGGCAAGTCGCTGACAGGAGGCTATCTGACCCTCTCGGCGGTTCTTACGACAAACAAGGTCGCAGATACCATAAGCAATAACGAACCTTTCGCCTTTATGCACGGCCCGACCTTCATGGGGAATCCGTTGGCTTGCGCCATCGCTTGCGAATCTGTCAGAATGCTTGTAACTGGAGGATGGCAGGAAAAGGTCAATGCGATAGCCGAGCAGATGAAAGTCGAACTCGCCCCGGCAAGAAAGTTCAAAGGGGTTGTTGATGTGAGAGTTTTAGGAGCTATCGGAGTTATCGAGACGGAGGTGCCTGTAGATATGGCCCGTATGCAAAAAAGATTTGTAGAAGAGGGTATTTGGGTCAGACCTTTCGGAAGGTTGGCATATTTGGAACCTCCGTTTATGGTTGTCACCCCTGAACAAGTCAGCAGGCTCACCTCCAAATTAGTAAAGATTGTCGGAGAGGAGTTCGCATAAGTTCCATTTGATAATCAAGCTGAAAATAGAGCCAAGCTTGCTTGATCTATGTCGAGGCGCAGCGAATAAAGTAAAACCCATGAGATTTAAAGAGAGGATAAACAAAGATATAGATAGTCTAAAAGAGAGTGGTAATTTCCGTTCTCTCAGACACTTGCGCAGAGAAGGCAGATATTTGACACAACTTTGCCAGAAAGAGGAGGCAGAGTTCTCATCGGTCCGAATGTTAAACCTCTCTTCCAACGATTATCTTGGCCTGGCTAATGATTCAAAGCTTCGCCATGAGTTTATGAATTTGCCCGAAACCGAGGCATCTTTGCTGACATCTTCTTCATCAAGGCTTCTCACCGGTAATTTTCAGGAGTATGACGCTTTTGAAAAACAGCTATCAGAGGACTACGGAAAGAGCGCACTCATCTTCAACTGTGGGTATCACGCCAACTCCGGGATTTTACCGGCCTTGGCAGACGATAAGACCTTGATTCTTGCCGACAAATTCGTCCATGCGAGCCTTATAGACGGAATCCGCTTATGCTCAGCCCGTTGTATTAGATTCAAACACAACAACCTTGATCAGCTCGAACAATTGATAGAAAAATACCGCACCGAATACGAGACGATTTTCATTGTCGTAGAAAGCGTCTATAGTATGGACGGGGATGTGGCCGACCTCAAACGCCTTGTTAAGATTAAGGAGATGTTAGGCAAGAGTTCAGGCCAGTCATGCTCAGCCGCAAATACTGACATGAAAACCCACACAGAATGCGGATGTGACATCCTCCTATATGTTGATGAAGCCCACGGAGTCGGAGTGAGAGGCGACCGAGGTTTGGGATTAGCAGAAGAGACTGGTTGCTTGCAAGATATTGATATTCTGATTGGTACGCTCGGCAAAGCGCTTGCTTCCAATGGAGCGTTTGCGATTTGCAGCCAAGAAATCAGAGATTATCTGATAAACAAGATGCGCCCCTTCATTTTCACAACAGCCCTGCCGCCTTTCAATATAGCATGGAGCCTGTTTGTCTGGAACAAAATGAAAGGGATGGTGCAAGAGCGCAAACACCTGATTGAACTATCGTCTAAGTTACGTTCAGCTATTCAGGCGTTTACAGGCGGCACATCATACAATACGACAAATAGCATAGGAACATCTGATGCCACAAACAGAGAAAGAGAAAAATCAGCCTCAGCAAAAGAACTTGTGACCCAAATAGTTCCGTTGCTTGTCGGAGAAAGTGCAGACGCGGTAAAACTTGCCGAGCACCTGCAGAGGAAAGGCTTTTTCGTTCTCCCTATCAGACCCCCTACAGTTCCTGTCG
>CAMGTS010000007.1 GCA_946062035.1 uncultured Bacteroidales bacterium | reverse complement strand
CCATTTCCAAATATTTTAATAATTACTTATTCATTATGTAAGATTTTCGCTCACAATTTCTGCAATGTCCTTTACAGGAATTGTGGATGCAGCATTATACGTTTTCAGACATAGCGGGCATGCTGTTACAATCTCTTCAGGATTGTCGGCAAGAAGATTTCTCAACGAATCTTCGGTTATATGTCCTCTGTCTTTGCTGTCGAGTGTCAGACTTCCAAGGCTGCCTCCGCAACAAATGCTTTCATCTCTGTTTTTGGCTGCTTCCTTGAGTTTGCCGACAGATTTTACGACCTCTCTCGGTTCATCGTAAATGCCTGATCCTCTGCCTAAATCGCAAGGGTCGTGATAAACAAGGCTCTTCTCTGTATTGTTGACTTTTATCTTTCCTTCCTTTATCAGCCCGTCGATGTATTGGGTATAGTTGATGACTTCTATACCCTTGAGATGGTATTCTTCCTTGAACACTTTGTAGCATATAGGGCAGGAGAGTATCAGGCGTTTGCAGCCGGATTCCTCTATCATTGTTGTATTTTTTTCGATAAGTTTTTTAGCCGCATCGAATTTCCCTGCAAGTATCAGAGGACGGCCACAGCAAAGCCCTCTCTCTTCGTCCGCTATGATATATTTTTCTCCGGCAGCCTCGAAAATTTTCTTCAATGAATTGATTATCACAGGAGTAAGATGAGTCATGCAACCTGCGAAGTACATGACCTTGTTGCCGTTTCCGCTTCCGTTGCCGTCTGTGCCGGATTCACCGATTCTCCCGATATGAGCCTCATTCTGAAAGTCATAGTTGAATTTCAGCTTGTTGTTGTCCAATGCTCTGTATGCGCGTCTTATTGCCGGGGCGTCTATTCCGACAGGGCATAGTGTCTTGCATTTTCCGCACATGAGACATTTGTCGGCGATCGCCTTGACCTTTTTCTTGTTGTGTCTTCTAAGGAATCTTATGAAATAGACAGATGAGTATTTCAGGTTTTTCTTGCTTACATTCATCGGGCAGGCATCCAGGCAAAGTCCGCAACTTGAGCATGCATAGATTTCCGCCTCTGCAAACCCTTTTCTCGGTTTGCGGACGCATAATCCTGCATTGCGGAACAAGATAAGCAGCGGCTCTGTGAGGATGTGCATATACCTGCTGAACGGCATCGCGAAGAAGAACAGGCCGAGTGCGATCGAGTACGCCCACCAAGTAGGCATAAAGTTCAGGCTATTGCCCAAGAATGAGTGGAAGAGCATATTTACCGGCTTGGTAAGAAAGCTACCTCCGCTTAGATCCGCTGTAAAGCCCTCGGCAAGAAGTCTTAACGGAAATATCGCCCATAGACTATATAGCGCTACACGGTCAGCGAGGGACGGCTTTGTCGTGTGCCGCATTCCGAGAGCTATAGACCTTATTCTCTTGAACATCGCTATACCGATGCCTGAAAGGACATACAGTAGGAAAAAGTCCATCAGAAAGAAGAACAGACTGCCCTGAAGAGAGACATGTTCTGGATTGACCCAAACAAAGAAACGGTAGAAAATAGGGTAGTAGAGCGCGCCTGCGGAGAGCTGACTCATACTCCTCGGCACAAAAAGCCACACTTCGATATGACCGAGCACAATCAGCATGAACCACCCGAAGGCGATCGCCGAGTGCATATATCCAAGTAATGGTTTCCGTTTCCATATTTTTGTGTGTATCAGGCAGTCGCAGAAAATATCCTTTATGTTTTTCCATATTATCCTCGGTGTGAATAGTGAGATCAGCAGCTGCCTTCTGTCCTCTTTCGTCAGGTGATACAGAATCCTTATCATGCCTATAAAAAGATAGACGAGGATAAATACTATCCCGCAGACAAACGGAATGACAAAGTTGCTGTATCCACTTGGAATTCTGTCTATTACCTCACTTGTCGTAATAGCTTGCGCCGATATGTCAGATGTTAATGTAGTCAGAATCATTTTTCTCCACAGATTTTTTGGATGGACAGAATAAGATGTCTTGTGTTGATGCCCCGAGGGCAGACAAGAGTACACTTACCGCACAACATGCAACTCTCTAACTCCTCTAAAGCCTTGTTTGTCAAACCGTTTTGAAGTGCCAAAATCGCACGTCTCATGCTTGTCGCCTTGTACGCCCCTGCACTGCACGTAGCGCTGCAACTTCCACATGCCATACATTTCTTAAAATCCGGCTCCATATCCGCAATGCGCTTTAGAAGCGTACGGTCGACTTTGTCAAGATCTATTCTTGAACTCGGACTCAATTTGAAACCGAAGTCAATCATAATGTTTCAGCTAAATAATTATGAATCTCCAATGCGGCGCTCCTTGCCTCGTTCAATGTTTCCGGCAGAGTTTTAGGACCTGTAGCGACACCGGCGTAGAAAACACCCGGGCGTTTACTCTGTTGAAGATTGTTGAAATCGTCTTTGGTGTTGAAGAAACCGTCTTCCATAGTACTGAGTTCCAGCATCTTGCCAATGTCATTGCCACTCTTGGACGGTCTCATTCCTGCCATAAGTACAAGCAGGTCAAGAGAGACTTTCATCGGCTTGCTTGACAAGGTGTCTTCCGCCTTTATCTGCAGGCTTTTGTCTATATTTTCAGAAACCTCTGACACCCTGCCTCTTATGAATCTGATTCCGTATTCTTTCTGAGCTTTCAGATAGAGGTCTTCATATCCTCTTCCGAACATTCTCAAATCCATATAGAAGCATATCACTTCCGCATCTTTAAACTCTTCCTTGATTTCGCAAGCCTGTTTGACTGCGGTCGCACAACATACTTTTGAACATGCGATGTTGCCGACCTTCTCGTCTCTCGAACCTACGCAATGCACAAAACCGATACGTTTAGGGTTCTTGATTCGCTCGTCATTGTGCGTCTTATAGTATTTTTCGAGGTCAGCGTTGGTTATCACATGGTCGTAAATTCCATAGCCATATTCCTCTTTCTTGTGGGCGTCGAACAGGTCGAAACCGCTTGAAATCAGCACAGCGTCCGCAAGAATCGTAATGCCGTTTGAAAGGATGACATTGTACGACTCCTTGAGGATGTTTATCGATTTTACCTCTGTGTCCGTAAAACAATTTATCCCTTTCATGTTCTCTTTCAATGTGTCGAGAACTTCACGGGCGTTGCGCCCGGTAGGGAAGAGTCTGTCCCATTTAGCGAGATGTCCGCCTAAATCATGCTCTTTCTCGATAAGAATTACATTGTGTCCGAGCTTGTTTATCTGATGTGCGGCCTCCATTCCGGCAGGTCCGCCTCCGATTATCAGTACGTTCTTTTTCATCGTATACAATCAAGTTGTCTTGGTTGACCTAAATCTTTTCCGTTCTTCCCTTTATATTTCTCTTCAGGATTATATGGTATCCCCATTTTATCCAACAGCGGCTCAGGGCCTATCTGGTGGGTCTGAAGCCCAAGATCCCATGGGTCGAATCCGAGTACAAGTCCCGCTACCTCTTCGTATGTCATGACAGGGATTCCATGCCCGTTCTTTCCGTAAGTCTTGCCTTCGCTCTCGGCTATGACATACTGCCATCTGTCCATAAAGTAAGGGCATCCTGGGCAGTTGGTTATTATCAGATCCGGTTCGTAAGGCTCCATACTCTCGAATTTCTTGTAAGTATTTGACAATGAGTAGCCTCTGTTGCTTTTGACAAAATACTGCCTGAAACCGAAACCACAACAGTGTCTCCTTTCAGGATAGTCCACGACCTCACCGCCCCACGCTTCTATCATACCTGCCAGAACGTATGGATATTCGGCTCCTCCTACCCCTTTGGACGGGAACATCTTCGAATAGTGACACCCGATATGCTCGACAACCTTAAGCGGTTTGCCGGTCTTATGGTCGACAAGTTTGAACTTCGCATGTGCTGCAATCTGATTCCTGTATTTGTAAATCATATCGCTCGCATGGACGAGGAACTTCGGGACTGCGAACTCTAATTTGCAGCTTTTCCATAGGTTTTCCGCAATCTTCTCTTTAAGATCAGGAAACTCTCTCCAAGTCTCCATCGTCTCGCAGTAGAGTCCGAAAGATGTGATGCATGAACATACGTAGTTTTCATACCCGTATTTTTTCATCAGGGCGAACTGTCTTGCGATAATGGTCATCGCCGTCTCCTGCGGTATCGCATCGGAGTGGTAGGCAATACCTCCGCAAGTCGTATGATGCTCTGTCTCAAATATATCCTTATTAAGAATGTTTCTTGTTATATGCAGGAACGCGGCTTCTGAGGCAGGAAAAAATGACTGCCTGATACAGCTTCTGACATAGAAGTAGTGGTCGTCAGGAATCTCCTTCTGATAGTCGCTCCATATTTTCTGTTTCCCTTCGTAAATCATCTCTTAGTGATTGAAATGTGCTCCTTTGCACTCAGTATAAACTTTGTTGAAATATTCTTCCTCGCTCAGTCCCAACTCTTCCGCCTTTTTCATTGCGGCTTCCTTCACCTTTTCCATCCTTTCCGTACCGCCGGTGATGTCAAAAATCCTTTTCAGCTCCGCAAGGTCGGAGTCTGGAATCTTTCTCAATGCGCCCGGACCTTCTCCATCGAAGTTGGCTCCTAATCTTTCATATACATCTTCCAAATGCTTTTCCTGCCACTCCCATACTGTACCGGCCTCTTCGTGTCCTTTGTAGTGAAACTCACGGGGATATATGCAATAGCCATAATTCAATACATTGCCGCACAGATCTTTGCAAAGGACATACATCTGCCGTCCCTTCTCGGATTCCATAAAAAATCCCGTATCAATCGAGAGAGACCTAAGCGCCATTATTACAAGCCCGGGAGCGTTTTTTCTCGGACAGCGGGTAACACAGCTCATGCATTCTCCACAGTACCAGATTACATCGCTTTTGAGAAGTTTCTCTATTTCAGCCTCATCCTTGCTTTGCACAATGTCAACGATTCTTCTCGGATCGTATCTGTAGAATTCTGCGGCAGGACATATAGCTGTGCAGGTTCCGCAATTGATGCAGGCGTTAAGCCCTTCGCGTAGCCTGTAGTCCTTCATCAGTCTGTCATATAACTTTTCCATCCTTTCAGTCTTATCTCTCTTTTGTCGGAAACTTATTCGCAAGCTCCAACAGATTAACGTCATTATTCATATTGTCCGCCATCTTGGAGAGTACGATGATGAATGTCTTCATCTGCTCTTTTGGGATGCCGTTGATAATGCGGTCTACCGCATCCATGGCAAGCTGAGTAATCCTGTCACGGATTTTTTTCGCATATTCGGTAACCTCTATAAGATTCTGCCTCCTGTCATTTGGATTGCTTACCCTACGGACCAAGTCACGTCTTTCCAGACCGTCAACGAGTTTGACGATGGAGTTCTTGTCTTTCATTACGATATTCGCTATCTGCTGTTGGGTAAGAGTCCCTTCATCCCAAAGGGTATCCATCACTATAAATTGCTCGGGAGTGATATTAAACCCTTGTTCTTCAAAGATTTCAGTGACATACTGCTTGAACTTGTTGTGAACAAGATTCAAAAACACTCCGACTTGCTTATTAAGTATCATATTTAACAGTAAACTATTTTACTATATATCATGGTTCAAATGTACCTTATATATCGCAAAACGGCAAAAATGTTAAGCCCTAATTAAAAAGTATATGTATGCGGCGTAGGTGACCAGAAATATTACCGCTTCTGCTCTGTCTATCATCCTCTTCTTGAAGAGAAACGCACATGCCATCATAAACAGGGCTGAGAGGCACAATATCAACAGGTTAATATAGCTCACATTTGCAAGACCGAGAGGTGTGATAATCGCACTACCGCCGAGTATAAGAAGAATATTGATGACATTAGAACCTACTACGTTGCCAAGAGCGAGACCTACGTTTTTCTTGCAGGCCGCTACGACAGAGGTCGCAAGTTCCGGAAGGCTTGTGCCTATAGCCACGACAGTCGCTGCTATTACTATATCACTGACCCCAAATGCCTTAGCAATGATTATCGCCTGATTTACCATGAAATCTCCTCCGAAAACAAGTGAGACAAGTCCCAGTACAATCAGTAGAATCGATACGAAAACGTTCTGTCTTTTGTCGCTATTAGCCTGTTCTTCAGATCTTTCCTGAGGCGAAACGTTTTGTTGAATTTCTCCCTTTTTAGCTGTCTTGAATGAATAGGTCATGAATGCGGCGAAGAAGAACAGAAGTATCGCACCGTCGGTTCTGCCTATTGAATTAAGGTTTCCTGTACCGATGAGGGTATCGCAAGCTAATATACAGAGCAGTAGCGTGGAGATTATTACGAAAGGGATGTCAATCCTGATATTGCTTTTCGTAAGCGGCAACGGGTATATCAGTGCTGTAATGCCGAGTATCAGCAAGATATTGCAAATGTTCGAACCTATGACATTACCGACCGCAATATCCGCATTTCCACTCGCCGCACCTATAAAACTCACAACAAGTTCGGGTGTAGACGTACCTATGGCGACAATGGTCATACCTATAACCATATCCGAGAGCCTGAATCTTTTCGCCAAAGCGGTAGCTCCTTTTACGAGGAACTCCGCTCCGGCAATTACTGTCATAAGTCCGACGGCCAGCCTCAGAAAATTAATCAGCATAGTGTACTAAAACTTTGTGTGCCAATTATTTATACTGATCCCAACTCTTTATCTGTATGTCGTCCTGATCGAGTGAGCAGAACGCATTTATGAATGCGCTTGCAAGGCGGGTGTTGGTCAGCAACTGGATATTGAAGTCAACGGAAGCTCTCCTGACTTTGTACCCATTGTCCAACTCGCTCTTAGAGAGGTTCTTAGGAATGTTGACGACCATATCTATCTCCTTGTTCTTAATAAGGTCGATGGCTTGCGGAGATTTTCCGGCCTCATCAGGCCAATAGACTTCAGTCGTCTCTATATTATTGTCTTTCAGGTATCTGAATGTACCACCCGTCGCATACAGCTTATATCCTTTCTTCGCAAGTTCGCTGCACGCATCAAGCATTTCCGCCTTCTGCTTGCCGTCTCCCGTCGAGAGGAGGATACCTTTCTTCGGTATTGAATATCCTACCGATAGCATTGACTTCAAAATAGCCTCCGCCGTATCATCACCTATACATCCTACTTCACCCGTCGATGCCATGTCGACACCGAGGACAGGGTCCGCTTTCAAAAGACGAGAGAATGAGAACTGGGAAGCCTTGATGCCTACATAATCCAGGTCGAACGCACTCTTGTCCAAAGGTTTGACAGGTTCTCCTATCATCACCTTGGTCGCTAATTCTATAAGGTTGACTTTCAGTACTTTGGAAACAAACGGAAAACTTCTTGAAGCTCTGAGGTTGCACTCAATCACGAGAATATCATTCTCTTTCGCCATGAACTGGATGTTGAACGGTCCGCTGATTTTCAAAGCCTCGGCGATCTTGCGGGAAATCTTCTTGATTCTGCGTACGGTCTCAACGTAAAGTTTTTGCGGAGGGAATTGAATAGTCGCATCGCCTGAGTGGACACCGGCAAATTCTATGTGCTCAGAAATCGCATAGGCTATGATTTCACCTTTGCATGCGACAGCGTCGAACTCAATCTCTTTTGCGTGCTGAATAAATTCGCTTACGACTACCGGATGTTTCTGAGATACTTCCGTCGCAAGCTGCAGGAACTCTTTGAGTTCGTCATCATTAGAACATACGTTCATAGCCGCACCTGAAAGTACGTATGACGGTCTTACAAGTACAGGGAATCCGACTTTTCCGACGAATTTGTTGATGTCGTCGAGTGTGGTAAGCTCGCTCCATCTCGGCTGATTGATGTCTAACTTGTCGAGCATTGCGGAAAACTTGTGGCGGTCTTCTGCGTTGTCTATTGATTTGGCTGATGTGCCGAGGATGTTTACGTTTGCATCATTCAGCCTCATAGCCAGATTGTTAGGAATTTGTCCTCCAACTGATACTACAACTCCGTGAGGTGTCTCCAAGTCGTAGATATCCATGACCCTTTCGAAAGTAAGTTCATCGAAATAGAGGCGGTCGCACATATCGTAGTCTGTCGAGACTGTCTCAGGATTGTAGTTTATCATGATCCCTCTGTATCCGCAGTTCTGGATAGTCTTAAGACAGTTGACGCTGCACCAGTCGAATTCTACCGAACTTCCGATTCTGTATGCTCCTGAACCTATGACAATTATAGACTTTTTGTCTTTTTCGTAGTCTATATCATGAGCCGTCCCGTTATATGTCAGGTAGAGGTAGTTGGTCTTTGCGGGGAATTCAGCCGCCAATGTGTCTATCTGTTTTACAACAGGAAGGACATTCAGGCTCTTTCTGTATTCGCGTACAATAGGAGTATAGGTGTCAGGATCTTCCTTGTCTTTGAAGATGAGGCGGCCAATCTGGAAATCGGAGAAGCCGCATTGCTTGGCTGTCGTCAAAAGGTCTTTTCCCATCTCCTCTAATGAACCGCACTTCTCAATATCCTTAGAGATTCTGCAAATGTTCTGTAGCTTGTCGAGGAACCAACGGTCGATTTTTGTAGCGGCATGAATCTGATCTACAGTGTAGCCCGCTTCCATTGCCTTGGCTATCACGAATATACGGCTGTCAGTAGGTTCGGAGAGCTCTTTTTCTATATTGTCAACATGCATCTCCTTGTTCGCTACGAATCCGTGTGCGCCTCGGCCTATCATTCTTAGTCCTTTCTGAATAGCCTCTTCGAAACTTCTTCCTATAGCCATGACCTCTCCTACGGATTTCATGCTGCTGCCGATGAGTCGGCTTACGCCATGGAATTTGCTCAGGTCCCAACGAGGAATCTTGCAGACTATGTAGTCCAACGCCGGCTCAAAGAATGCAGGTGTTGTCTTTGTCACTGAATTCTTAAGATCAAAGAGTCCGTAGCCCAGACCAAGTTTGGCGGCAACAAAAGCCAAAGGATATCCCGTAGCTTTTGAGGCAAGAGCCGATGACCTTGAAAGTCTGGCATTTACCTCGATAACTCTGTAATCTTCGCTCTGCGGGTCGAATGCGTACTGTACGTTGCACTCTCCTACAATGCCGATGTGTCTTACAATCTTTATCGCAATCTCTCTGAGGAGATAATACTCATAGTTGGTAAGTGTCTGAGAAGGAGCGACAACGATACTCTCCCCGGTATGGATGCCGAGAGGATCGAAATTCTCCATGTTGCAGACTGTGATGCAGTTATCGAAACGGTCGCGGACAACTTCATATTCAATCTCTTTCCAACCTTTCAGGGATTTCTCGACAAGAACTTGCGGCGAGAACGTGAATGCCTTGGCTACAAGCTTCTTCAGCTCGTCATCATTATTGCAGAATCCGCTGCCTAATCCTCCTAAGGCGTATGCGGCCCTGACAATAACAGGGTAGCCGAGCTCATTGGCCGCTTTCAGAGCGTCTTCGGCGTTTTCCACCGCATGGCTTTTGATGGTCTTGACATCGATTTCATCCAACTTTTTTACGAAGAGTTCACGGTCTTCCGTATCCATGATCGCCTGTACCGGAGTTCCGAGGACATCAACGCCGTATTTTTTTAGGACTCCGCTCTTGTATAGCTCGACTCCGCAGTTGAGGGCTGTCTGACCTCCGAACGAAAGGAGAATGCCCTGTGGATTCTCTTTTTTAATGACTTTCTCGACAAAATAGGGAGTTACCGGGAGGAAGTATATCTTATCCGCTATACCTTCTGAGGTCTGTACGGTAGCGATGTTAGGGTTAATGAGAATAGTTTCGATATGCTCCTCTTTCATCGCTTTAAGCGCCTGGGAACCTGAATAGTCGAATTCTCCGGCCTCACCGATTTTCAATGCGCCTGAACCGAGTATAAGTACTTTTGAAATCTTGTTGTTCTCTTTCATAGGTCTAAAGTAGATTGACGAACTTATCGAATAAAAACTCTGTGTCTGTAGGGCCGCTTGTCGCCTCAGGGTGGAACTGGGCTGAGAAGAACGGTTTTGTCTTATGTTTTATGCCCTCATTTGTTCCGTCGTTCATATTGACGAACAGAGGCTCCCAATCTGCTCCGAGAGTGCTGTCATCAACCGCAAATCCGTGGTTCTGTGAGGTGATAAAGCATTTTTCCGTACCAATCAGACGCACAGGCTGATTGTGGCTGCGATGGCCGTATTTGAGTTTGAATGTCTTGGCTCCTGCGGCTCTTGCCATAAGCTGGTTGCCCATGCATATTCCGAACACAGGCTTATCCCCTTGAAGCGCAACCTTAAGATGCTCAACGGCTTCATCACAGAGCGCAGGATTGCCCGGGCCGTTGGAGATAAACAGTCCGTCCCAGTCCAATTGATTGAAATCATAGTTCCACGGAACTCTGATGACTTCTACATTCCTTCTTATCAGACATCTGAGGATATTGTTCTTGACTCCGCAATCGACCAATACTACCTTTTTCTTTCCGCTGCCGTACCTTACGACTTCTTTGCAGCTCGTGATGGCGACCTGATTGTCAAGATTAGGGTCGGGAATAGGCAAAACGCATTCTTTGTCGGCAGGGATAATCCTTCCGAGCATAGCGCCTTTTTCCCTCAGGACTTTTGTAAGTTCGCGGGTATCGACTCCGTATATCCCAGGAATCTTATGCTCTTTCAGCCAGCTGTCCAATGACATGACAGAATCCCAATGGCTGTAGTCTTCTGAATAGTAAGAAATTACAAGTGCTCTTACATGAATTTTCTCTGATTCGAACACTTTCGATACGCCATTTTCCAACTTGTCTCCCGGTATTCCGTAGTTGCCTATGATGGGATAGGTGATGCAGAGAATCTGTCCTGAATAGGAAGGGTCGGTAAGGCTTTCGGGATATCCTACCATCGCGGTATTGAAAACTACTTCTCCATCCGCTTCGGAGCGGTATCCAAAAGAATAGCCTTGAAACTCAAGGCCATTCTCCAATACAAGTTTTATTTTATCTGATTGCTTCATTTCTGAGGTTGCTTATGCCGTGTAAAAATACCTATAAAAAGGTTTACGGCAAGCATATTCGGTAAAATTTAACAGGTTGCAGAGTCAATCATTGAGATCAACACTTCACAAAAGGTCAAAGATGTTGTCTTCTGGTGTGGAAAAAATCAGTTTCTATCGTTTTCCTCCGATTATGTAACCGATAGCAATAGTAATACTTATTTGCATTACAACTGATATTGATTCTTTGAAGTTTATTTAGTCTCTATTATGCAGGCTCTCCACTCATCATTATACTTAACAGCACCGTAAATACGACGCCAGTTACAGACTTCTGACAAGATACATCATGATCTTTGCCTTGAGATCTTCACGCCATGTGTATCTCTGAGACGCTGAAGTTTTCTTGCAGTAGTCGTTGAGCATCTTTACGGCTTCATCCTTTTTACCTTCTTTGATAAGTTCGGCGGCTTTCTTTTCGAGTTCTGCCGTCTGCTCCATCATTTCTTTTTCATAGCTTGCAACAGCTTCATTGATAAGCTTTTCAGATCTGTCCCAACATACTGTAGCGAGGCGGTTGGTCTCTCTGAAATCCCATATAGCGGCATCCTTACGGTAGCGGTGCTGCCCGCAGACTCCAAACCCGTCAGGAAGCTCAGTCTGCCCTGCATAAATAGGGATTCTCGGGCTTTGGGCAGGATTGTCGAAAGAGAAATAAGCGACACCTCCTATTTCGTCCGGAAGCCAGTTG
Source organism: uncultured Bacteroidales bacterium (assembly GCA_946062035.1). Lineage (GTDB taxonomy): Bacteria > Bacteroidota > Bacteroidia > Bacteroidales > UBA932 > Egerieousia. The sequence goes on along the minus strand of CAMGTS010000007.1, from coordinate 4,800 downwards.
CGGAGTCTCAATACATGAGAGTATGAGCACTGGATAACCGCGATTGTCCTGATTCTCGGAGCAACATCAGGTTTCAAAGTATTTAGAAGTGTGCGGACATTGTTCGGCATGAAAGGACTTATCGGAGCGATAGTGTCGGTTATATCAGAATTGCGTCTTTTGACAGCAATCTTCAAGTCTTTTATAGGGTCGAATTCTGTTCCGGCAAAGGTCTCTCTGTAGAAAGCGAACATTCTCTCAGGGGTGACTTTTTCATCCGGGACTACTGAGAACGGCATCTCATCGTCAGTATATTTAAGGCCGAGACTCGGAGCAAGTTTGCTAAGAACCATATACTCTCGCCACATGAAGTTCTTACCGTAGGTTGTAACCATAGGATAGAACTTGAATTCACTCTTACCATCCCAAATCTTAAGTTCTTTAGCTCTCTCTTTCAGGTCTTTGGAGTACATGAACTTTTCAGGTTTGTCGAACTCGACCACGCCTATTTTCGGAACATTGGCGGAAACACCTACTTCTCCCTCAGGGATTCTCTGCGCCACCCACATTGCTCCCGGTTTCTTGCCGCTCTTGCCTGTTCCGTAGATTTCGAAAAACCACGCTTCGTTTTTGTCAATGACTGTCAGGCACTCTCCCCAATCTCCATAACCATATTCTTCCGCAAGTGAACCCATCAGCCTGATCGCATCACGGGCGTTGTCGCATCTTTCTAAAGCGACTCTTTCCAATTCCTCTATCAGGAAAAGCCCTTTATCGTTGACCAATTCTCTCTTGCCTTCAGTAGTGGTCTCTCCAATGGCAAGCTGTTTTTCGTTGAGACACGGATACGCTACGTTCAGAAATCTGAAAGTTTCTCCCGCCTTTGCAGGGATACTCCCTTTCTCAGATACCCTGCGTATATCGTAAGGCTCTTCCGTATGCAGAAGCCCCCATTTGATAATATCTTTTCCGTCTTTATATGTCTTAGGAGGTTCGATAGTCAGCCATGTCCTGTAGTTTGAATCGCAAGAGTGGGCTGTCATTACCGAACCGTCGGAACTCGCCCCCTTGCTGACTACAATGGATGTGCAGCTCTCGGAGTGACCGTCTTCATCCGAATAATTGTAATGATCCGCAAATGGTTGTGAGTATGAATTTGTCGCGAATAAGAGAGCCGAAATCAAGGCGATACCGCCCATCGCTCTCCTGATAGTTTTGGTGTAGTTCATAGTGAATGATTTATATGCGGTTTAAAGTTAGGAATTTTTCCTTCTTTTCTTTCTTCTTGGCAGTTAGTGGTTTCCTTATTGAATAATGGGCTTCAAGAAACTTAATTACGCTCTTCAATGATTTATGTTTTGGAGTTAAGATATGTTTTGCGATAGTACCTACAAGAGATACTGGAAGATCATAATCGTCAGCTACATTCTGCCAATCTGCTATGGGAAAACGCTTTGTCATTTCTTCCTTGATCAATTTGGCATGTGCATAGCTTCGAGCCAAGTAGTGAGTCCATTCTCGTTCTATATCACAGGCTTCTTTGTCTTCATCGCTGAGATGGACAAAATCATCAAAGACATAGTATTGGCAACGTTTTGACAATTGACGAAGTCTTATAGTACGTTTATGAAATTCCTTTACAACGTTTTTAATATCACGTGGTAAATACGATAGAGCTTTTTTCTTCATCCACTCTGGTATGCCCCACAATCGTTCTGCAATACTGCCAACGATGGCACCAAGTGTGTCTGCATCTGCCCCAAGGCTGACTGCCTGACGGATTGCATCCTCAAAACTCTTGCTATGAAGCACTATCCATAATGCTACAGGTACTGTACCTTGGCATGTTACATCAAATCTGTTCCGACATTTATTGAGGTTAATTTTAAAGTTTTGTGGAAATTCCTCATAAATACCAACTCCATGAGCCAGACCTTTCTTTAATAATATCTCACTAGTTAGTTTGTTACCATAGGTATTTCGAAGCTCTTTTGCATCAGCCATAGCCCATACTACAGCTTGTGCCCCTCTAATGCCTTCTTCGTGGTTATGCGTACAGGCGGCCGACTTTGCGGACGTTTCCCATATATCGTAGGAAAGCCACCACCCTATAGGACTTACACGCATTGCTGAACCATTTCCATAACTGCCGTATGGTTGCGGATTATCGCTCATTATCCATTTAACGAAACTACCTCCATAACCGCCCATTGGATGAGGATACTTGCGACACCATTTGTGAATGTATGCCCCGAAATCATCAGAATCATGCAGCAATGCGTCTGCTACTGCAACTGTACAGATGGTGTCATCAGTATAGCTGTTCTTGTCAGAAAAGAGTTTAAAGTTGTAGTCATTTGTAGGATTGAACTCCCAACGACTACCTACTATGTCACCGATAATTGCCCCTAACATATTTGTGTCTGTTTGAAAAAACGAGTTCAAGACTACAATTAATTTAGGAATTATCCAACATTGCCCATCTCTTGGCTGTTCTCTTATTTAATAAAATATTGACTTTTGCAGTAAATAGAAATCAATGTATTTTTGCACTAAAGGAATAATATTTTTAGACTGATGTTAATAGCGCTTGGTATAATGATACTTGGAGTGATAATCGGACGCTTGTTCAGAAAAAAGATCAAGTTCTCCGTATCACTTGTAATATTGATCTCTTGTTGCGCACTTCTTTTCGCGATGGTACTTAAAGTGGGTCTCGATGACCATATAATGGGGAACCTCTCCTCTTTGGGAGTGGTCTCATTATTACTTGCACTTGCGGCGATGGCGGGTTCGATAATTCTTGCTGTCGTGTTTTCCAAATGGATGTCTAAAGGGAAGTAGTTATGAAAGTAAGTATTACGCTTTTAGGGTGTTTTGTCGTAGGTGTCGTCCTTGCATTTTTCTCTATCCTGCCTCACTCTGTCCTTGCTTTTGATTTCGGCACCATTTCCAACTATCTGCTTTATGTGCTTATGTTCTTTGTGGGGGTAAGTATAGGCGTAGATGAATCTATAGTTCAGATAATCAAGGGCTTGCCTAAAAGAGCTTTGATAGGGCCGTTCCTGACTATTGTCGGAACTTCGGTCGCTACGATAATAGTGTATTATATAATGAGCGTAACCGGCTTGCTTAAAGGGTTCGATCTCTCGTTAAAGAGTACTGTGACGGTCAATTCCGCATTAGGATATTATTCGCTTTCCGGTATATTGCTTACGGAGGCATGGGGCGCACAAATCGGCTCCATCGCCCTGCTGTCTAATCTTTTTAGAGAGCTGCTGACTATTCTTTTCGGACCTCTGATTTCTAAATACTTCGGAGCGCACTCCTTGATAGCGAGCGGCGGTGTCACTGTTACCGATACGACAATGCCGATAATACTGAAGTGCTGCGGCAACAACGCTTTTGCGCTAACGATGTACAGCGGAATTGTGATTAATATACTCGTTCCGTTTATCCTTGCGTTTCTTGTATCAATTTAAGTAACAGGTCAATAGCCTCGTTGTCAGGTACTCCCTTGTATACAGGTTCCTTCCCTTTGTAGATGGTGACTTTACCTCCACCTTGTCCAACGTATCCGTAGTCGGCATCCGCCATCTCTCCTGGGCCGTTTACAATGCACCCCATGATGGCGATTTTTACGCCGCTCAGGTGTGATGTGCGACGTTTGACCTCGTTGAATGTCTCTTCAAGGTTGTACATGGTTCTTCCGCAACCAGGGCATGCGATATATTCAGGATGCGAAAACTTACGTCTTGCCGCCTGTTGTATATCCTCATTAAGCGTGCGGAGTTCCGCTTCGGAATATGGAGCGTCTTCAATCCTGTAGTCGTCTATCTCCTTGTCGAGCAGCATTGTGCCGAACGTACACGCCACCTTGATAATGAATTCTCTCCATGCTTCGACAGGTTCTTTCTCAATGTTACCGCTGATTTTAAGGTCAGAGTATTTTATTGCCGGCACTCTGTTGCCGCAAGAACTTTGCGCATCAACAATCTTCTGAACCTCCGCGAATTCCCCACTTTCAAAATAGGCGGCCATAGTGCGTCCTGCCGGTATTTCGTTAACGGGATTCTCTGTGAGTGAGACTCTTATAGTATCACCTATTCCTGATTTTAGAAGCGAACCTATTCCTACTGCGGATTTAATTCTTCCCTGGTCACCGTTACCCGCTTCGGTCACTCCGAGGTGGATAGGGTATATGATTCCGTCTTCCTCCATCGCTTTATAGAGCAGGCGGTATGCCTGGCTCATGACTATAGTGTTGCTTGCTTTTATTGAGACTGCCACACGCTCAAAGTCAAGCTGTCGGCACATTTTTATCCATTGCATTACGGCCTCTTTCATGCCGAGAGGGGTATTGCCGAACTTGTTTACGATCTCTTCTCCAAGCGAGCCGTGATTAAGCCCTATCCTTATTGCCGTACCGTATTCTTTGCAGACATCGATAAACTTGCGGAACTGATTCTCAGCGTCTTTGTGAACTGCCGCGAAGTTCCCCGGATTGATTCTTACCTTGTCAGCGACCTTTGCGGCCTCTATCGCCACATTTGAATTAAAATGAACATCGGCGACAAGCGGAGTCTTGATTCCCTCGGCCCGAAGAATTCTCTTTATCTCTTTTAAGGCTTCAACTTCGGGCAGGCCTTGTGTCGTAAGTCTTATCATACCCGCTCCTGCCTTTGCCATCTGTCGGCATTGCTCTACAGACTTCTCAACATCCGTTGTATGTGTATTGCACATTGTCTGTACAATAATCGGATGTTTTCCACCAAGAAGTATCTCGGCGCCTATTTTGAAGTCGATGATGTTCATTTGGTT
>CAMGTS010000006.1 GCA_946062035.1 uncultured Bacteroidales bacterium | reverse complement strand
CATCCCACTCGAAGAAAGCTTTTACAGCTTTCAAAAGATTCGTGAGATGTAAGAACAAGATCTTGGGCTCAACCATTATAGTGAAATACAGGGCACCCGAATGGACTGTATTTATGTTGCCTTTGTTCCGCACAATCTGGCTCTTGCTTGCCTGTGCAATCTCCTCAAATACAGCGTCTCCAAGAGCTATAATCTCATCTATTCCTGAGAAGTCCTTCTTCTCGAGCATGGATACGACCTTTCTGAATACCGCCGCCATTCTCATATCGACCGCCTCCAAATCTTTCACTTGATCGACAGATAGTCCTCTGTGCTGGTTGTTGATATGGTCATATGATGATTTTGCGATATGATACATTGACTTTGTAACCTCATCCAAATAATCCACAACCTGAACGTAATAGTGACCGGTCTCGATATTATTCTTGCTGAAGACCATAAGCATATCCATCACGTTGTGTTTCAGGTCACTTGCCGAATGATAAATCTGGGAGGCCTTGCGCATTGTCTCGCCGAGAAGCTTCCTGTCCTCTTTATAAGCCCCTTCAAGAGCCTGAAGATAGACTGATTCGAGCTGAACGATAGACTCCGAAATTCCCTTTGAACAGGTCTCGACAGGCGAAAGCGTTGACCCTTTGAGGGTTTTTGCGAGAGCTAACTGCTCGCTTTTCTTCTTTTTGCGGAACAGGCTTCTGTACATAAGGTATCCGGCGAGAGCTACCATGAGGACAATCGCCACAGTTCCGCCTGCCATCAGCACCGCAGCTACGCAGAACGCTATTACGAACGCTATGAGAGCCGTAATGAACCATCCGAGGATAACGGTCAGTACTCCTGTTATCCTGTAGACCGCACTCTCCCTGCCCCATGCCCTATCGGCAAGAGATGAACCCATCGCAACCATAAAAGTAACATAAGTCGTTGAAAGAGGGAGCTTTAGCGATGTTGCAAAGGCTATAAGCAATGATGCCATCGTAAGATTTACGCTCGCTCTCAAAATATCGAAAGAGGCGGATTCGGTAGTATCTGCACCGCCCTCCTTGGAAGGTGTCGGACGTTGGAAACGCCTGTTTATCTCAGCAAGAACCCGTTTCGGCAATGCGAATTTTACGGCACTGTTTACATTCATCGCGAATCTGACTATCGCTCTTGAGACGGAAGTCGAGCCGAATCTCTCCACACCTTCGTCCTGCCTTGCGAGATTCACCTCCGTATCAGATACTGTTTGGGATTTCTTGGAAAGCCAGATAGTCAAGGCCATGACAATTCCCGCTATTGCAAGCATGTATAGTTCCGCCTTTACAGGTCGCGTCAAAGCGCCCATCATCGTATTCACGCCATCCGGCGAAGCCAGTGCGATATTGTATGAATCATAACCTGCAATGCTGACACCGATAAAGTTCACAAGGTCGTTCCCGGCAAAGGCGAGCGCCAGTCCGAAAGTTCCCGCAAGTACGGATATATTAAGGATTTTCACTTTCAGGCTTGAAAGTATGAACATGACAATCGTCCAGAAAACGCACATTCCTGACAACATAAGCCATGTGTGTTCATTCACGAATTGATATATCCCGTCACTTATCAGATTTGTCCCTTTCAGGCCCTTGAATAAGATAAAATAAGTTGTTGCGGTAAAAGAGATTCCGCACCATAAAGAGCCGACGCTTCTTATTTTTTTGCTGTAATTGAAAGTAAACAACAGACGGGTGATATACATCACGACACTACCCGTTATAAAGGCGACAACTACAGATATAAGTATGCCGGATATGATACCCAAAGCCTTGCCGCCATTCAGAAAGCGGTCGATATCATCAAATTCAAGCGCCGGGTCTCTGCCTATTACGAACAGGGCGATGCAGACCGACGCCCCGAGAAGTTCAAATACAAGCGATACTGTCGTAGATGTCGGAAGTCCGAATGTGTTGAACAGGTCAAGCAGAATGACATCTGTAAGAACCACAGCCAAAAACAGCATCATGATATTTTTGAAAGTGAACATTTCAGGGTGGAAAACGCCGTTTCGCGCAATTTCCATCATTCCGGAAGAGGTCATTACTCCGATCAGAATTCCTATGGTAGCTACGGTGAATATCACCTTTTTGGGTGCCGCCTTTGAGCCGATAGCCGAATTCAGGAAGTTGACGGCATCGTTGGATACACCTACGAACAAATCCAATATCGCGAAAAGCAACAGGATTATGATAATCGCCAGATACAAAAAGTCCATACTATTATACTTTGAAACTATAATTTTCCAAGTACAAATGTATGGACAGAATGTTTCCTTATGATTTCGATTCTATTAAAAAGAAGCGAAATATTTGTTTCAGACCTGTTTCAAAATTTAGTATTTGCTAAATTTTAGTATCGGTTTTGTTAAGAAAGCTGAATAAAAAGCCTTAAAGCACCTTCTATATCGTCAGTTTCTCCCCCTCACTTTTTGCGATAATCACAGCTCCGCAGGCATCTCCATAAGAGTTCGTAGCTGTACGCGGCATATCACAAAGCTGATCTATCGCAAGTACAAGACCCATCGCTTCAAGCGGGAGTCCTGCGACACTAAGCGCAATCGACAGCATCACAAAACCTGCCATAGGAATACCGGCTGTGCCGATTGCCGCAAGCATAACCGAACCGAGCACTACGATCTGCTGGACAATAGTCATCTCAATCCCATATACCTGAGCTATGAAAAGAACCGTAACGCCCTCATACAGAGCTGTACCGTTCATATTAACGGTAGCGCCGAGAGGAAGCACGAAGCTCGTGATCTTATTGGAGATACCGCACTTCTCTTCAGAATCCCTCATCGAAATAGGAAGGGCCGCACCAGACGAACAAGTCGAAAAGGCTGTCAGAATCGCAGTCGACAGTTTGCTCATGTGCCTATAAGGTTTCTCATGAGCAAGAAAATATACACCTGCCGGAAGGACACCGAAAAACTGGATCAACATACCTATCCAAATGACTATCAGATAGACTCCGAGGCTTGTAACGAGGTTCAACAGACTGTTCCCGGCGGCTATCTGCTTTGAGAGCATATTGCTCACAATCGCAAACACTCCGTATGGGGCGAGCTTGATCACGAACATCGTGATTTTCATAATCACCTCATTGACAGAATTGCACAGGTCTATCAAAGTAGTCTTCGTCTTCTCTGCGGACTTGGTGATGAAAAATCCGAAGATTATGGCGAAGAAAATAACCGGAAGTATATTGCCGGCACTCATCTCCGCAAAGATATTTGACGGTACTATGCTGATTATCTGATCTATGAATGAAGTCTGCGATTTGCCGACCGAGCTCAAATCCACATTCTCAGGCATAGGAAGATTTGCTCCTACTCCCGGCTTGATAATATTCACAAGAACGAGACCTATAACGATCGCTATCGCCGTAGTGACAAAGTAGTAACCGATTGTCTTACCCGCAAGTCGTCCCAAATCTTTGGAAGAGTTTATACTTGCCACCCCTATAACCAAAGACGTGAATACAAGAGGGATGATTATCATCTTCAAGGCACGCAGGAAAATCTGTCCGGCCCAGTCCACATAGTGGGCGTATTGAGGCAAGAACGCACCGAATACGGCTCCTAAAAGGAGTCCTATAAGAATCTGCCACGGGAGCGCTATCTTGAAACCTTTTTTGCGGCTCTTGGCGTTGTCGCAAGCCCCTTGTTCTTTTTCTGTTGACATAACTAATTTATTTTCAGCGTTTAAGTTAGATTAACAATCTTGGGACTTAGTCATCCAGTCCGTAAAGTATTCTTACACAACCGTCAGCAAGTGCCTCCAGACTGCTTATGTGCATGTCTGCCGGAAGACCGGTAGCTTCGTATGCGATAGGGATCTCGGTGCATGCGCCGATAATAGGTTGCTTTTTGATTTCCCAAAGTTTTTCGATTATCGGCCTGAACTTCTCTCCCGCTTCTTTCACCTTGCCTGCTTTTACAAGGTCAGTGACATCATGAATAGCCACCTGAGTATCGTAATCAGCGACATCGAACACATAACCGCTGTCCTTTGCATGTTTCTGATAGAGGCCTGTCTTCATTGTTCCAAGAGTGGCTGTAAGCCAAGCTCCTGAAGGAGAAACCTTTGATGCTTTACGTATCGTCTCGTCGATAATATGGATGACAGGTTTGGCGAGTTCGCTGCGGAACTCGTCTATAAAGAAGTGGGCTGTATTGCAGGTTGCGCACAAATAATCCGCACCCCATTTTATCAGGGTGTCCAACCCCTCTCTCAGATATGGTCTCGGGTCAGGACCCTTGCCCAAAAGATATGTTGTCCTGTCAGGTATTTTCGTGTATTCGTAAACAATCAGGCGAGGATGCTCCTGATCGCAATTTGCAGGGTCTTTCTCCGCAAGAAGTTTGAGAAAATCGGCGGTAGCGGCAGGTCCCATGCCACCCAATACGCCTAAGGTTTTATCTGTCTTCATATTCCAAATCTTAATAACACTTGTTTTACAAAGCTAACATTTTTGCGGTATTTTGGCAAAAGTAGGTGTGGCCTGGAAGTCGGGCATAGATCAGACAAGTTTGGCTTTGCGCCGGACTTTCACTACCTTTGCCCAAGTTGGTTAGATTGTCTGATGGAAAATTCTGCGAAAATCATAATACAGTCAAAAGGGTTGAAAGCGACCCCGCAACGCATTGCTGTCTATAATGTCATGAGACGTCTCGGGCACGCAAGCGCGGATATGGTTTGCGACGAATTGTCGATCACATCATCTATTTCCCATACTAAAGCGACCGTTTATAACGCTTTGGAATCATTCGCAAAAGCGGGAATAATAGACAGGCGTTACAGTCCCAACAACAAGATGTATTTCGATGTAAATGTGTCGGATCATGTACATCTTCTTGATGAAGAGGGGAATACATTCAGAGATTACGATAGCCCGGAACTTGTCGAACTCGTCAAGGAGTTCATGAAAGAGAAAAGTATAGAGGGCTTCGCTCCCCGCAAGATTGATATTCAGATAATCGGAAAAGAGTTGGTTTAAATCCTATGCAAAGTTCAAAAGAGCTCTTGAAGAGGATAGGAAAATGCGCCGTACAAGTGTTGCCCGGCGCAAAAAAGACCGCTTTCTGGGTAGTCAGGATAACGGCCATTGTCTCAGCCGTGATATTTGTTTTGAGGTATTCGGGGCTTCTTTCGATAATATCCGATGCGGTAGGCCCTGTGATGGAGTTAGTCGGGCTTCCAGGAGAGGCGGCTCTCGCTTATGTCAGCGGCTATTTTGTAAATGTCTACTCTTGTATAGCGGCGGCTGTAACCTTGAACCTTTCGCCACGTTCCATGACCATTCTTGCCGTCATGGTCTTGTGCTCCCATAATATGTTTGTCGAGACGGCCGTCCAGAAGAAGACCGGTTCATCCGCTTTGAGAATAGTGATAGTCAGAACTTTGAGCGGAATAATCCTTGCCCTTGTTCTCAATAGGACTCTTCCTGCCGGAGGGGTTGAGAACATAGTGGAGCAGAGCGTGGAGAAGCAGAGCTTTATGGAAATGTTCAAACCTTGGGCGATCTCGCTCGTCAAGCTCTGCGCTAAAATGATAGTCCTTATATTTTTGCTTTCAGTACTGCAACAGATATTGAACGAATTCGGAATCATGAAGGTTCTGACGAAATTCCTGAAATGGCCTCTCAAGATTTTCGGACTGCCTGAAGACACCTCATTTCTGTGGATAGTAGCGAATACCCTTGGCCTCGCCTATGGTGCCGCAGTCATGTTCCAAGAGAAAGAGAAAGGGGTGATGTCAGAGAGAGAGATTAAACTTTTGAACTCTCATATCGGAATCTCTCACAGTAATCTTGAGGATCTTCTTCTTTTTGCCTCAGTAGGTGGAATCTGGTGGGTAATGCTGCTGACCCGGTGGGTTGGGTCTCTTGTTCTTGTCTGGGAGGAGAGAGCGGAATTCTATATTAAGGACAGGTTTTTTTCTTAAATTTGTCGGCAATGCTATTCTGAAAGATATGGAGAGAGTCAAATGTTTGATAGCCGGTAGCGGTCCGGCAGGATATACCGCTGCGATATATGCGGCAAGGGCGAATCTTAAACCTGTGATTTATAGCGGTATGGAATTGGGCGGGCAACTCACCACGACCACCGTAATCGAGAATTTCCCGGGCTTTCCTGAGGGGATTGACGGTACGCTTCTCGTTGAAAACATGAAGTCACAAGCGGAGAGACTCGGTGTGGAAATCAGGATAGGAAGCATTACAAAGTGCGATTTTTCAGAGAGACCTTTTCGTCTTCAGATAGATAACTCAGCTGAAATAGAGGCTGATACCGTGATAGTGGCTACGGGTGCGTCCGCCAAATTCCTTGGTATTCCGGGCGAACAGAAATTCCGTGGCAGCGGTGTGTCGGCATGTGCGACCTGCGACGGCTTCTTCTATCGCAAAAGGGATGTGGCTGTCATTGGTGGCGGCGATACCGCCTGTGGTGATGCGTTATATTTGTCTTCGATGTGCAACAAAGTTCACTTGGTTGTCAGAAGAGATGTGATGCGTGCCTCAAAAGTGATGCAGGAGAGGGTTATGTCAAGGGACAACATTGAGGTTCACTGGCTTACCCAACCGGAGGAGATTTTGGGCGATGAAAACGGGGTTACGGGGTTGAAAGTCCTCGATAAAAAGAGCGGTGAGTCGAACATAATCCCTGTATGGGGTATATTTGAGGCGGTCGGCCATCACCCTAATTCGGAGGTCTTTTCACCGTGGCTTAAGATGGACGAAAACGGATACATAATTACGGAGAACGGTTCTCCGAAAACTAACATAGAGGGGGTGTTCGCTGCAGGAGATGTCGCTGATGTTCATTATAAACAGGCGATTACAGCGGCTGCGGCGGGTTGTAAAGCTGCGATCGAGGCTGACAGATATTTACAGACTTTGTAGTTTTTGGCATTATATTCGATTGAGAGAGCAGCGTTTTATATGAAATCAATGAAAAAATCGGGATTATTTGCAGTTTTGGCGGGGCTTGTCCTTTTGCTGAGCGGATGTCGTAGCCAATTCGATATCATACTTCAGAGCAACGATACGGATGTGAAATTCAAGGCGGGTCTTGACTATTACAATGTAGGTAAATTCAGAAAGGCGGCAGCCATTTTTGAAAGTATGCTGCTTGTGTCTCAGGGAACGCCTCAAGAGGATAGTGTTCACTATTACAATGCGATGAGCAACTATCGTTATGGTGACTATATCACCGCCGAGGCTAACTTCGCCAAATTCTTGGAGGTTTTTCCGAGAAGTCCTTTTGCTGAAGAGTCTAAATTCCTTAGAATCAAGTGTCTCTACGAAGGAACATATCGTTGGGAACTTGATCAGGTGCCTACCCAGAAGGCTATGGCGATAATAGGGGAGTTTATGTTCGAGAATCCTGACAGCCAATACTATCCTATATGCCAGGCGATGCTTGACGAATTTCAGGAAAGGCTCGACAGAAAGGCGTATGAGGCGGCGAAACTCTATTACAATATGGAGGATTTCCAGGCTTCCAGATACGCTCTTAAGAACGTTCTCAAAGATAATTCGGACAATCAATACAGGGAGCAAATCCTCTATTACACAGCGCTTTCATCGTATAAGTACGCAAACCTTTCCATTCCTGAAAAGCAGAAAGAGAGGTACATGACATTTATTGATGATTATTATAACTTTGTGGGCGAATATCCGACTGTAAAGGAGAGGAAGGAACTTGACAACTATTTTGCCAAGGCTCATAAAGTCGTCGGTATGAAAGTAGAGCTTGATTCCGCACAGATAGCCGCTGTTCAGGAGATGACCAATATCGAGAATGCGGAGGTTAAGCCTCGTGCCAAACTATCAGCTGACAGAAGAGGTACCAAGAAAGCTATAAAGGCCGCCAAGAAAGCCGTCGCGGATGCGGAGAACGAAAATGAGGTCGCAAGGAGAATCGCAAAGGAGTCTAAGACGACCGACAAGAAAGCCGCTAAGCTGAGGGCAAAACAGGAGAGGGCTGAGGCTCTGAGACTTTACAAAGAGGCGAAAGCGAGAAAGGAGGCGGAAGCCAAGAAAAATAAATAACGGAAATATAGAGTAAGAAATACATAGAGTAGTATAATGGAAGAGATTAAAGAAAAGGTATATGACAATACCGTCTCAAGGGATGTGATTAAACTTGCGGAACCTACAGGAAACATATATGAGTCTGTAGTGATTATCGCAAAGAGAGCGAATCAGATTGCCGCTGAATTGAAAAAAGAGCTTTCCGACAAATTGGAGGAGTTCTCATCGTCAAATGTAGCGGACACATTGGAAGAGACTTTCGAAAATAGAGAGCAGATAGAGATTTCACGTCATTACGAGCAGCTCCCTAAGCCTACTTTGACAGCTGTTAAGGAGTTCCAGAATGGTGAGATTTATTGGAGAAAGATTGAGTCATAGTAGATTCCTGCTTTGTTAAGGAGTTTATCCATAAGGAATTACGCTCTCATTGAGGCTTTGGATATTGAGTTTCCCGATGGCCTCAATATAATTACGGGAGAGACGGGTGCCGGCAAATCAGTTTTGCTTGGCGCCATTTCTCTTTTATCCGGTGGCAAGGCGGATCAGGCTGTCCTGAAAAGAAGCGATAAGAATTGCGTAGTCGAGGGGGACTTCGGTGATACGATTTTGCGCAGAGTCGTTTCTCCTAACGGGAGAAGCCGTTGTTTTGTCAATGACGCCCCTGTGACCATCGCCGAGCTTGAAGAGGTTTCTTCGCATCTTGTTGATATCCATACGCAACACATGCACCTGCTTCTAAAGGAGCGTGGTTTCAGAATGGAGGTTCTTGATTATTTTGCCGGAACAAACGATGTTCTATCCTTATATAAAGCTGAATACAAGAGAGTCGCCGAGCTAAGGTCAAAGCTTTCTGATTTTGATGAGAGACAGAAGGCCGAAGCCGCTCAACGTGAGTTCGACGAATTCCGCCTGAGCAAATTGAATGAAGCGAATCTGCGTTCAGGAGAGTTGGAGGAGTTGGAGGAGGAACAGAAAAAACTTGCGAATGCGGAGGAGATAAAATCCGCTGTCTACAGTTCATACGCCATATTGGACGGTGAGGAGGGATCGGTTGTCGACAAACTGAAAGAAGCGGCCGGGATTTTGGAGAAATCAAAAGGTTTCGTCAGCGAGTTTCAAGATTTGGGTAAGCGCATAGAGAGCTGTAAGATAGAGTGCAAGGATATTGCGGATGAGATAGAACGCTTAGGAAGCGATGTTGTGGTTTCTCCGTCAAGATTGGAGCAGGTTGAAGAGAGAATGGCGTTGCTCTATTCGCTTGTGAAAAGATTTAATTCTTCTGATATTGAGGAACTTATTTCTCTGAGAGATGAGCTTGCGCAAAGACTCGGAGACTCGGAGACGATAGCTAATGAACGCTCTGAATTGACTGCCGCTCTTTCATGTGCAGAAGAAAAAATGGTTGCTCTTTCGCACGAGCTCTCCGCAAAAAGGAGTAAGGCGGCTCCTTTGCTTGCCAAACAATTGGAAGCTGAAATCCGTACGCTTGAAATGCCTGTCGCAAAATTTGTAGTAGATGTCACTACAAATGAATCTCAGATGACTGCAGATGGAGCTGATGAGGTCAAATTTATGTTTTGTGCGAATGGCGATGAGCAACTTGTCGAATTGCAAAAGGTTGCGAGTGGCGGTGAATTATCGAGAATAATGCTTTGCATAAAAAAACTTCTCGCAAGCTATTCGCGGATGCCTACTATGTTTTTCGATGAGATAGATGTCGGAGTATCTGGAAGTATTGCTGACAAGATGGGCAAAATGATTGGCGAGATGGGTCGCAAGATGCAGATATTCGCTATTACTCACCTTCCTCAGGTCGCATCGAAGGGAAACAGTCATTTGCTCGTATATAAAAAATTCAATGACGAGGGTGTCGCAGTCACAAATGTCAAGTTCTTGGACGGTGAGGAGAGGGTAATGGAGCTTGCAAGGCTATTAAGCGGTGAGCGCACTACAGATGAGGCGATTGCAAACGCAAGAGTTCTTCTTGCATTGTAGCGTTTCTTTGATTATTCTAACAATAGTGTTACAAAAAGAACTTCGGTAGGCTCTTTTTATTACTTTTGCGGAATTATAAGCGGGGGCATATCTGATTGCCGGGCTTATCAGGGCATGGTTTTGCCATTAGGCTAAAGTGCAAGAGTTAGTATAAAGAGATAATATAGACGTAAAAAAGATTGTCATGAGATTAATTATTGAAAAGTCGTATGCCGAAATGTCCAAATGGGCTGCAACTCTCATTCTGAAGAGAATAAAGGATTTTAACCCTACTCCTGAGCATCCTTTTGTGCTTGGCCTTCCTACAGGTTCTACGCCGATCGGAACATATAAGGAGTTGGTAAACTATTATAAAGAGGGAAAGATTTCTTTCAAGAATGTAGTTACATTCAACATGGATGAGTATGTAGGCATTCCAGAGAACCATCCTGAAAGCTACCATACGTTCATGATGGAGAACTTCTTCAACCATATTGACATTCCTAAGGAGAACATCAACATACTTAATGGTAACGCTCCTGATCTTCATGAAGAGTGCGAGAGATATGAGGCTAAGATCAGGTCATTCGGCGGAATCGATTTGTTTATGGGCGGTATAGGTCCTGATGGCCATATCGCATTCAATGAGCCGGGCTCTTCACTCAGTTCAAGAACAAGACTCAAATATCTTACCACTGATACAATCATTGCGAACTCAAGATTCTTCAACAATGATATCAATCTTGTTCCTAAGACAGCCCTCACTGTCGGAGTTGGTACAATCATGGACGCAAAGGAGGTAATGATTCTTGTAAACGGCCATAATAAGGCACGTGCTCTCCGCCATGCGATCGAAGAGGGTATCAGTCAGATGTGGACAGTAAGCATACTTCAGATGCACCGTAACGGAATCATCGTTTGTGATGACGCTGCGACAGTAGAGCTTAAAGTCGGCACCGTAAACTACTTCAAGGATATCGAGAAAGACAGCCTTGACGCTGCGAGCATGCTCAAATAACCAAGCGCCAGCGATAAACGAAAAAGCCTGCGGAGAATCCCCGCAGGCTTTCTTGTTTATATCTTCTGTCTTATTTAGCGGATTACTGAGATAGAGTAGTCGCTGTTGTAGCGGACGATTTTCAGACCGTGGTTGCTGAAACCTGAAACTCCCTCTCCTTTGACAAACTTCAAATTCTGTTGCAATAACTCCTCTTCTTCAAGAATAGAGTTTATAAATTCGATGTAACGAGTCGCGGTAGCATTGTCTCCGGATTGAACCGCGGCCTTGTATTCAGCCAGATAATCTTTCAGGCCTGAGCGGAGGGCTTTTGCGAAGTAGCTTGTCATATCATAGCCGGAAAACGCAGTCGCGCTTGGCTCTGTATTAAACAGAGATCTGAATCTTTTGACAAAACCTTGAACCTTATCGGAGCTAAGGTCTATGTAGTATGGCATTGCAAGCTGCATGTTGTATTTAAAGTACAATCCGAGATTGATCGCCTCAAAACCTCTCCATTTGCTTGTACCGAAGAGAGTTATATGCCCATCTTCTGCGGCGAGGATATCGATGTGCCTGAGTGCGTCGCTTGCGAATGCCTCACTATTGCTTACAATCGCAACCAAGTTGTATTTGTCGACAGGAACTTTGCTCTTGAATGTCTGCTCCATGCTGCTGCTGTTGAGGATATCATAGGATATCTGATTAGCGTTTATACCTGATTCATAGAGCTTTTCAATAATTTCAACAGCCGTCTTGGAATCTTTGCTTCCGTCCTGGTACACTACTACGACATTGGCGGCTATCCCATCCTCAGAATAGGAATTGTAACGCCTCATTATCATCTCGACTATCGCATTATTCTGAATATATTGGGCTACAGGAGCTTGGAATAGAAATTCGCAGCACGAGAGCAGCGAATCGGCTGAAGGATCCAATGGCGATACGACAGGCATCGCGTTGTTTTCAGAGAACTCCGCGAACTCTTTTATCGCTTTGCTTCTGACCGGCCCTATAAGCAAGTCCGCAGCCTTGACTTTATCAGATTCCATTATCCCGTCGTTAGAAATACCAGACCCGCAGTCAATGATATTCAACGTCAGATTATATCCCTCAGATTTCAAATCTTCCGCGGCAAGAAGCGCACCCGCATAAAAATCCATATAATTGTGACTGACAGTCCCGTTGCTGTTGGTAAGCGGAAGCAGGAACGCCAAAGTGTTGTGCTCTTTCGTGAGTGTCTGTAGCTGGTAGGAATCCTGATGAGATTCTTGATACAATTCAGGGAAAAGACCTGAAAATGACTTTGTCGTATCTGCGGACTCTTCTTCTGTCGTATTTGTACCCTCTTCGATTACATGTTTTTCCGGTTTCGATTTTTTACGTTCTTTACGCTCTTTTCTGCGTTTGCGTTGGGAAATCCTGTCATCCTTTTCGATACCCTGTTCAGAGATAGAACCGTTTCCATCAGAAATGTCCTCTTTGTCCATAATCGGGATATACAGAATCTGTCCGTTTTTAAGCCCTTGAGAGAGAGCTGGATTGGATTTTTGCAACAGTTCAGGTGTCACATCATACGCTTTGCACAGAGAGTAGATTGTCTCGCCCTTTCTGACAAGGTGGGCGTACATTTTCACTCCGTTGACGCTTACTATCTCTTTTTTTATATTCTGATTGATGTCTTGGGGCGAATACGCCGCACAACTCACAATGGAGAGCGCCACAAAACATACCGATAAAATCCAATGTCTCATTTGTCAATGTGTTGGTATCGCAAAGGTAATGAATGCCGTGAGCAGAAAAAATACCCCGCCGGGAAATGTGGCGAGGTATTATTCACTTGGGACGCTTCAGATACGCGCTGAATGCGGGCTACAATCTGGCAAGGAAATTATTGATACTTCCCTCTATGGCATCGTAAGAACTTTCCGTGTAAGGCTCCTTAACGAATTTTTCGCCGGTAACAGCTTCGTAAAGCTCTATATATCTGTCTGATATGCTCTTTACAATCTCATCGGTCATTTCAGGGACTTTCTCTCCTGCCCTGCCCTGGAATCCGTTCTCCATCAGCCATTCGCGGACGAACTCCTTTGAAAGTTGTTTCTGCTGCTCGCCTTTGTCGAATCTCTCCTGATATCCCTCTTTATAGAAATAACGTGAACTGTCCGGAGTATGAATCTCATCCATGAGGCATACCTCTCCGTCGCAGATTCCGAACTCGTATTTTGTATCGACAAGAATCAATCCTCTCTTGTCCGCAATCTCACTTCCTCTTTGGAACAATTTCAATGCGATATTTTCGATTTGCTCGTATATATCCTTTGAAACCAACCCTTTGGCTATGATTTCCTCTTTGGAGATGTCCTGGTCGTGACCTCCGATTTCAGCCTTGGTTGTAGGGGTGATTATCGGCGTCTCGAATTTTTGGTGTTCACGCATTCCCTCCGGAATCTTCACTCCGCAGATTTCTCTTGCTCCGGCCTTGTATGCCCTCCATGAGCTACCTGTAAGATAACCCCTGACAATTACCTCAACAGGAAGAGGCTGGCATTTGTATCCAATCGTTGTCATCGAATTCGGAGTAGCTATTTTCCAATTCTTTACAATATCGCTTGTCAGGTCCAAAAATTTTGAGGCTATCAGATTCAGTACCTGACCTTTGTACGGAATACCCTTAGGGAGAACCACATCAAATGCTGAAATTCTGTCTGTAGCGATCATGACAAGGTATTTCTCTCCGATGGAGTAAACGTCCCTGACCTTCCCGATGTACTTGTTTGTCTGATTCTTAAAATCAAAGTTTGTTTTTACGATTGAATTCATTGTATGTTGAAATCTTAAAGTTCTATTATGAATTTTTCCAATTCGGAGCAGAAACTCTCCCAGCTTAATTTCTTTTTGAGCTCATGTATGTTCTCCACGTACTTTTCCCTTCCACCTGCAAAGAATGCTTTGACCGCTTTGGCGACAGCAGTAGGGGTCACCTCTTCCGTAAGCATACCTGTTCCGGCTTTTCCGACGCTCTCGACCAATCCTCCAACCGGGGTCGTGATCAAGGGAACGTCAAAGTTCCAGGAGATGGAGCTTATACCGCTCTGTGTCGCTGTTCTGTATGGCAGGACACAGACATCCGCGGCGGAGAAATATTTTTTTACCTCTCCATCAGGGATGTACCCCGTATTCAAGATGATATTCTCTTTAAATGGAGCAAGTCTTTCAGAATCGATAATGTCCTGATACCTGTCGAATTTGCCGTAAGGTTCGCCGGCGACGACAAGCGTGTATGTGTTGTCCAATTGGGCCATAGCCTCAAGCAGTATATCCAACCCCTTGTATTCCCTTATCAGACCGAAGAACAGAAGAACCTTGCGTTCCGCCAACTCTTTGTCTGAGAGGTTTTTACCTCCTAATCCGTTGATAACGGCCCTTCTCGCCTCGATCGGATCGAGTTTCGCTCCGAAATTCGAATAAAGGGGATGCGGGATTGTTCGTACTTTACAGCGGCTGTCAATATCAAGCAGATCCTGCTCAACCGCATGGCTCAATGTTATGAAACCGTTGTTGCGGTTGATAAAATATTTTGTGAAAGGTTTGTCGAAGAAGTGAGGCTCATGAGGAATAACATTGTCCATTATAGCTATGGATTTGAAGCGTGATATCTCTCCTCTTTTACCGGCCTCTCTTTTCAGTATTTTCGCGACTCTTTGGGCTACAGTCCCGAGGGACGGCGCAAAGTAGCTCAGCCAGTATCTGGTAATAAGAATATCCGGCTTCCATTCCGCGATTTCCCGTGCCGTGGATATATAAGAAAAAGGATTCGCCGTATCCAATAGAGTGCGGGACTCTACCGGTACGGCGTCATCATCTTTAGCAATAAACTGCGTCTTTCCCGGAAACAGGAAATCGGGATACATCCTCTTGAAGTTAAAAGCCTGAACCGTGTGGTTCTTGGAGAGCTCTTTCAGCAAGTAGGTGTTGAATTGTGAAATCCCGCCCCTGTATGGGTAGAAACAAGAGAGTATTGCAATCCTCATTATTTCTTTTCGGTTTCTTTCTTTTCAGCCTTAGGCTCTTCCTCCTGTGAGGATTTCTTGCCTTTGCTCTTTACATACTGGTTGTTCAGACCATCCAATACGTCCTGAGTGATATCCAAAGACGGATCGGCTACGATAACAGTGCTGCTTGCCGTACTTGTTGTAAGTATCATAGCGTATTTCTTTGACTCGTTGTATTTTGCAAGGTAAGTACGGATAGACTCGAGCACCTTGTTCAAAAGAACAGCCTCTTCTTCCTGCATCTCATACTGTTTTTGTGCGCTGAGATTCTGAAGATGGTCACGCTTGTTGGAGAGAACCTGGTTCCTCTCTTCTGCCTCGGCTCTTGTCATGAGACCCTTGTTAATCTTGTTCTGGAAATCATTTACTTCATTCTGAAGGCTCTTTCCTCTGTTCTGAAGGTCGTTCTGAACACCCTGCCACTTTGCCTCAAACTCTGTCCTGAGGTCGTTGAACATGTCGTAGTTGTTTACCAAAGAGTCCATCTGGACATAAACTACAGCCCCCTCTACAGGTGCACTGCCGCTTGCTGCAGGAGTTGTTTTCTGTTCTGACTTGCATGAGCAAAGCGCTGCAACGAGTGCGATGCAAAGGATACCCTTAAGATTTCTCATATTATCTGTTTTAACTGTTTGTAAATATCTTTTTCAATTCTCCGCAACAACTTCTGCGGAAAAAGTAACGGGCGCAAAATTAGTAAAAATTATAGCAATTGCCTTTTATATGCCTGAATTGTGTTCTCAAGCCCCATGTAGAGAGCGTCGCATATAAGCGCATGCCCGATAGAAACCTCCAACAGCCCCGGTATGTTGTCGTAAAAGTATTTTAGATTGTCTAAGTTCAGGTCGTGACCGGCGTTCAGCCCCAAGCCACACCTTACAGCCTCTTCCGCCGCTTTCACATAAGGTTCGATGGCTTTTTCTCGGTTGGCGTGATACTCCCTTGCGTATGCTTCAGTATATAGTTCGACTCTGTCGCAACCGCAGTCAACGGCATTCTTCACCATCTCGACATCCGGATCGACAAATATCGACACCCTGATCCCGGACTCCTTGAACATCCTGCAAATCCTGCTCAGAAACGCTTTGTTGTTGACGGTGTCCCATCCTGCATTGGAGGTAATGGCGTCAACGGCATCGGGAACTAAAGTAACCTGTGCGGGCAAAACTTTGAGGACCAACTCATTGAACGGGTCGCGCGGATTTCCTTCTATATTGAACTCTGTCGTCAGCAGTGGTTTCAGGTCAAGGACATCCTGTCTTCTTATATGGCGCTCGTCCGGCCTTGGATGGACGGTAATTCCTTCAGCTCCAAACTTTTCGCAGTCTAAGGCGCATTTTACCACATCGGGCATATTGCCCCCTCTGGCGTTTCTGATGGTCGCTATCTTGTTTATGTTGACGCTCAACCTTGTCGAATTCTTCATAATCTGACCTGCTATTGTACTTTGAGCAAATTTACTATTTTATACCTAACTTGCGAAAAATTAGGTTGGTTATGAAAATTGCCCTTTTCGGGAGAACCATTGAGAGCGAAAGCATGGGAGAGCTCGCTTTGCTGGTGGATAAAATATTACATAAGAGCGAGGTAGTTCCCGTCATATATAGAGAATTCGCTGATTATCTGAGCGAAAAGATTGGTTTGTGTGAGTTTGCGGAGTCTGACAGGGCGAAAATCAGCGCATTATTGTCAAAGGCCGTGTTTTTTGAGAGCTATAGGACACTTCCTGATGATACGGACCTTTTCATGAGCTTAGGGGGAGACGGAACATTCCTCTCGAGCGTCGCGTTGGTAAGGGACAAGAACATCCCTATAGTAGGTGTGAATTTCGGAAGACTCGGTTTTCTGACAACCGCCAAGGTTCATAACGCAACCGATGAGGCGACTGATCCTGAGTGTAATAATTGGATTGACGCTCTTCTTGCAGGTAACTTTACGATAGAAGAACGTTCTCTGCTGAAATTGGAATATCAGAATGCTCCTGCCGATTGTTATCCGTGTGCTCTGGACGAGTTTTCAATCCAGAGTAACGGCCCGGCTGTCTTGGAGATTAAAATCTCGAGAAACGGAGCGTAAATACCACGCTAGATGGCTGATGGCGTGCTCGTTGCAAGTGCCACTGGTTCAACGGCATACTCGATGAGCGCAGGCGGGCCGATAGTCATGCCGGACGGCAAGGTTCTCATAATAGTTCCTGTCGCCCCTCATAACCTCAATATCCGTCCTTTGGTCGTTCCGGATGATTCCATTATAGAGGTTTCTTTTACAACAAGATAAGCTTCCG
>CAMGTS010000005.1 GCA_946062035.1 uncultured Bacteroidales bacterium | reverse complement strand
CTTCTCCTCAGCCGCTTTCAAAATATCAAGAGCTACATTAAGCTGATCATCCTCGCAAATTGAAGTTCCGATTTTTCCGCCAAGAGCCTTTGAAAAAGTAAAGGCCATGCCTCCGCCGATAATCATATTGTCAACCTTAGCGACAAGGTTCTGAAGAATGCCGATTTTTGAAGAAACCTTGCTGCCGCCGATAATAGCTGTTACTGGGTGCTGAGGCTCCTTTACAACCTTGTCAATGGCCTTAATCTCGCCGCTCATGATGTAACCGAACATCTTATCCTCCGGGAAATATTTGGCGATCAGCGCAGTAGAAGCGTGAGCCCTATGAGCAGTACCGAAAGCGTCATTGATATAGCAATCGGCGTAAGAAGCAAGAGTTTTCACAAACTCCTTTTGTTTCTCCTTAACTTCAGCCTTTGCAGCCTTCTTTACCTCATCTGTAGCATCCTCGGCAAGTCCTCTTGGTTTGCCCTCTTCCTCCGCATAAAATCTAAGGTTCTCGAGAAGAAGGACATCACCCGGTTTCAAGGCCTCAGTCATCTCCTTAGCCTTCATGCAATCTGGGCAGAACTCTATTTTCTTACCCAACAACTCCTCTACTTTGTAAATGATATGTTTAAGGGAATACTTCTCCTCAACCCCCTTCGGTCTGCCAAGATGTGACATCAGGATGATCGCACCGCCATTGTCGATAACCTTTTTTATAGTCGGGATGGCAGCTCTGATTCTTGTGTCGTCCGTTACCTGAAATTCTCCATTGAGAGGTACGTTAAAGTCCACACGGGCAATAACCTTCTTACCTCCAAAATCATAAGTCTCAATACTCTTCTGCATATTTTGCTTTTTTAAACCATTAATACCTATTCTTTGCGATTGCAAACATAGCAATTATTTTCTCTAACTTTACGACCTGTTTAACATACTACAGCCAACGTAAACCAATGAATAACATTGCCGACAAGATAATTATAGAAAGCCCCTCTACAGACTGGAAAGGGTACGAACTGATTGATTCGGGTGACGGATACAAATTGGAGCGTTTCGGCGATTACATTCTTGCACGTCCTGAACCTAAGGCATTATGGAGCAAGGATTTGAGCGAAGCGGAGTGGCAGCGGTTGGCAGATACGACTTTCATAGCGGGCGCAGGTTTCGGTAAAGCGGGAAAAGAGGAGAGCGGGACATGGAAGATGCGTGGACGGGAAAGAATGCCAGACAGATGGTTTTTGGAATATAAGGGAGCTGACAGACTTGCGGCCGAATGGTCACAAAAAAGACACAATATATCAGCGGCAAACATATCTTCTGAAAAGGGGCTGTATTTCAAGCTCCGCTTGGGGCTTACATCTTTCAAACATGTGGGCGTATTCCCCGAACAGTCACCGAATTGGGAGTGGATTTACTCTCATACGAGAATGCTTGTCAACGGTGCAAAACTCAGGTCTCAAATGGCAGGAAATGCGGAAACCGAGAAAGTTAAGGTTCTCAACATCTTCGCATACACCGGAGGCGCATCTCTTGCGGCACGTTGCGCCGGGGCTGATGTCACACACGTTGATTCTGTAAAACAGGTTGTTACATGGGCAAAAGAGAATCAGGCTCTGAGCGACTTGGATAACATCCGTTGGATTGTGGATGACGCCCTGAAGTTTATCAAAAGGGAAATCAGACGAGGCAACACCTACAACGGGCTGATTATGGATCCACCGGCATACGGACACGGGCCGGATGGTGAAAGATGGAAGTTAGACGAGCTGCTGTTTGAACTCCTGACGGAGTGTTCGAAAATAGTCGCGCCAGAACACTCTTTCACGGTTTTGAACCTCTACTCAAACGGCTATTCCGCATTGCTTGCGGATACTCTGCTGAAAAAAGCATACGGACATATCGCCGCAGATAAAAAGAATAATAAAATGCAAAAGGCTGATACAGGGAATTTTACATGTGGGGAACTTGTATTGAAGGACAGTTTCGGAAAAGCTATTCCGCTCAGCGTTTTCGCAAGAATGTTTAATGAATAGACAATGGAATATTTATTTGTCAACTGGAATGCGGACCCGGTTCTTCTGAAATTAGGTCCGCTCTCAATAAGATGGTATGGTTTACTGTTCATATCAGGCTTCATATTCGGCTATTGGCTGTTTATAAAAATCTTCAAAAGAGAAGGACTTCCTACCAAACCACTTTTGGATCCCATGCTCTATATGTTGCTGATCTGCGCTTTTGTGGGAGCGAGACTCGGGCATGTATTTTTCTATGAACCAGAGTATTACCTGTCTCATCCTATTGAGATTCTCAAAGTCTGGAAAGGCGGGCTCGCAAGTCACGGCGGAGCGATCGCCATTGTTTTCGGAATCTGGTGGTATGTCCACAAATACGGCAAGAAAAACAAGTTCGACTTTTTGTGGCTTGCAGACCGTCTGGCGGTAGCCATCCCATTTGCAGGCATGGCGATTCGTCTCGGAAACCTCATGAATTCAGAGATTTACGGGCATCCTACAACTCTTCCATGGGGATTTGTATTTCTTCGCAACAATGAAACCGTAGCCTGCCATCCTACTCAAATATACGAAGCCGGATCTTATCTTCTGATTGGCCTGATACTGATGGCCCTCTACTTTGCACTTACCAAAAAAGCGTTGGCCATTCAGGGCAAGTATGCGGCGGAATTAGCTCATATCAACGCCAAAGACCCTCATGCTCATTCGGTTATAAAATCAGCCGAGCATGATGAATTAGAAAAGGTCCATATTTACGGAGGATTCCTGTTCGGGCTGTTTTTGGTTCTCCTATTTGCAACACGATTCTTCATCGAATATGTAAAGAATCCTCAGGTTGACGCAGAGATAGGCCGCACTCTCAACAACGGACAACTTCTCAGCATTCCTTTCATAGTCGCCGGAATAGCGATCATTATTTGGAGCTTCTACGCCAAAAAACCGATTATCAGAGAGTTATAGTATGGGTGAGAAAAAGGTCAACAAAGTCGATATCAGAAATAGGAGAGCGGGGTTCGACTACGAATTTTTGGAGAATTATACCGCAGGTGTGGTTCTTGCAGGTACTGAGATAAAATCCATCCGGGCAGGAAAAGCCTCTCTTGCAGACAGTTTCTGCTATTTCGCCAACGGTGAGTTGTATGTCAAGAATATGCATGTCGCAGATTACTGGTGGGCGAGCTATAATCGCAAAGACCCGAAAAGAGACAGGAAGCTCCTGCTTAACCGCAAAGAGCTCAACAAATTACAACGTTCTGTAAAAGAAAAGGGTCTTACGATTGTCCCTACACGCCTTTTCATCTCTGACAACGGATATGCAAAACTCAATATCTCACTTGCCAAGGGTAAGAAAGAATACGACAAACGTGAAAGTATAAAGGAAAAAGATATGCGCCGTGCCGCACAGAGAGGGGACGATTATTAACTTCTAAAAATCTTTGACTATCAGCCTACAGCGGGATGTTTCATGATCCGCCCGCTGAACGACCTTAAAGCTGTATTCTACAGCTTTTGATTCTGAATCGCCTTTTGATACCTCTGCGGCTTTAGGCTTCGCCGCAAATATTTTTATAGGCTCTTCGCCTCTGCCCTCAGCAACGAACGCTATATCCAACCGACTGACATAGTGTGTTTTATGCCACTCAACCGAAAACAGGTCAAGGATATGGTCTATATAACGGACGCTATTGATATGGCCGTTGAAGTCGACATCGCTGAAATATGTCTGGACTTCTCTTAATAACGGGCAATCGTCATCCATAGGAATACGTGAAGGTTTTTCAATAGGAGTCGTAACACACCCGATTATAGATTTAAGAGCCTCTTCCGCGTCAGACAAATCAGCCTCAGGATCTATAATATAGTCCGTTATCTTTCCGGCATAGGCTTCAGTCAGGTCGACAGGATGCCTTGATGTCGTGTCTATCATCGCCCAGATACTCCTGCCATAACCCAAAACCTCTCCAGATTGAGACTTCTCCGGCTGTATCAGAACCCCACCCTCTTTTTCACAGCGGGAAGTACGGCCGGCGGAAACTATGCGGAAGTTTCTGTTTGTAAAAAATTTGCTGACGGACTCCACCCATGTTTCCACATAGAACGCTTCGTGTCGATAAGGAATTCGCTCCATTTCCAAAGCGAAACGGGACAAAACCCAGGTCTTCCCGTCAGGGTTCAACCGGTCTGTCCCGAAACCTCTTTGTGTAGCATGGTAATCAGCTGCAGTAAGGACGGAATTCACTAAATAGCTTAACCTCAACTGTGTACGGACATTACACTGGTACTGTTCCGTAACAAAAAGATATCTGCCTACCTTGCTGACCACTTAACTATCGTTTACCTTCGAATTGCGGTTTGTATAAATCTCTTTAAGGAGATTAGACTGTCATTATCTCCTTTTCCTTCGCAGCTACCATCTCATCTATCTTCTTTGAGAAAGTATCCGTGAACTTCTGAATCTCATTCTCCGCATCTTTGCAGACATCCTCACCCAAGCCGTCTTTTTTAAACTTCTTGTGCGCCTCAATCACATCTCTGCGTGCGTTGCGGACACTCATCTTCGCAGTCTCTCCCGCACCTCTCGCCTGCTTGCAAAGCTCCTTACGGCGCTCCTCTGTCAACGGCGGAATATTGATTCTCACATTTTCTCCCATATTTACCGGAGTAAATCCAAGGTTTGCGTCAAGAATCGCCTTTGTAATAGGAGCGACCATCTTTTTCTCCCAAGGCTGGACGATCATGCTCTTCGGATCCGGTACAGTAACAGAAGCTACTTTTGGAATCGCTGTCGGAGTCCCATAGTAGTCAACCATAACATTATTAAGGATTGCAGGGTTAGCTTTGCCCGCTCTGAAATTCTTAAGTTCGCTCTCCAAGAACGAGATGGCAAGTTCCATCATCTCTTTTCCTTCGGCGATGCTGTTCTTTGAATCTGTTATATCCATATAGTTTCTGTTTATTTTCTTTTTAATCTTCTTTAACGATAGTGCCAATCTCCTCGCCCTCAAGCAGTTTGGACAAGTTGCCAGGAGTATTTACATCGAATACGACTATCGGGATGTTGTTCTCTCTGCACATTGCGAAAGCGGTCTGGTCCATAATCTTCAGATTCTCAGCCATAGCTTTTGAGAATGTGAGTGATGTGTATTTCTTGGCGTTAGGATTCTTCTCAGGGTCAGAATCATAGATTCCGTCAACCCTCGTGCCTTTTAAGAGCGCGTCAGCCTCTATCTCACAGGCACGCAATGATGCAGCCGAATCGGTTGTGAAGTAGGGATTCCCGGTACCTCCTGTGAAGATAGCCACACCACCGCTCTCAAGAACCTCCATCACACGTTCTTTTGCATAATATCTTGCGAAAGGCTCCATAGGAAGTGCCGTAAACACCTCTGCGTTTACCCATTTATCCCTGATAAACATAGCAAGTCCCAATCCGTTGATTACCGTCGCAAGCATTCCCATCTGGTCACCTTTAACACGGTCAAAACCCGCTTTCGCACCCGCCACGCCTCTGAAAATATTTCCGCCTCCTACAACTATTCCTATCTGGATTCCGCTTTTAACCGCCTTGGCGATCTCCTCCGCATACGCTCTCAAAACATTTGCGTCAAGCCCCACTCCGTCTGAGCCTCCCATAGACTCACCGCTGAGTTTCAGCAATATTCTCTTGAATTTCATAATAATAAACTCTTTAATCGAACGAAAGTAGCCATTAATTATGATAATTGCAACATAGAATATATCTTTGCGAGGCACGAAAAAATGGCTATTTTTGAACTTTGTAATTGGAAAATCACGCAATTATGGCAAATATATTCAAGACATCCATCGGAAAGAAGGTGATTATGAGTATCACCGGCCTTTTCCTTATTCTGTTCATCACTTTGCATTGTGTTTTGAACGGAGCATATCTAATTAGCGCAGAGGCATTTGACGCTGTTTGCGAATTCATGGCTCTCCCTGTTGTTACCGTTATGGTACCGATTCTTGCACTTGGTTTTATCTTCCACATCATCTATGCGTTCATCATCAGTTGGGAAGATTACAAAGCCCGCGGAAGAGAGAGATATGCTGTAGCGAACTCAACAAAATCGGACGGTTGGGCATCTAAGAATATGCTTGTTCTCGGAGCTCTCGTACTCATCGGTTTAGGTCTTCACCTTGTAAACTTCTGGGCGAAGATGCAGCTTCAGGATTTCATCGGAACAGGTGCTGAAATGGGTTCTTTAAGAATGGAGGCTACTTTCGGCAACGTTCTGTTCTATGTTCTCTACATTGTATGGTTCGTATGCCTCTGGTTCCACCTCAACCACGGATTCTGGAGCGCATTCCACACTATCGGATTCAGCAATGACAAATGGATATGCCGCCTGAGATGGATCGGAATCATCTACTCGACACTTTTGGTTATCGTATTCATAGCAGTAGCTACCAAAGGTCTTCTTGTAGCAAAAGGAATTTGCTGCTAATCAGATATTAAATAAACAGCAAGTCGAGGGCAGAAAAAGCGCACAGACATTTTTTTTGCCGAGACGCAGCGTTTATATGATGAAGTTTAAAATAAATAATTCACGGATTATACCGTCCGAAACGAACAGTTTTTCGGGCGGTATTTTTATACCCTTTGCCACAGCCGACGCAACTTGTACATCGTCATCCGATTCCTCATATACCATCTCAAGTGAGCCATCTTCTACAAGACGATTTATTACATCTGAGATTTTGTTAAGAAGATTAGGATTAAGTCCGCTGAATTCGACCCCCTCAGTCCTTCTCAGACCGAGCATGACGGTTTCGTTGAATTCGTCAGTTTCAGAAAGTATTTCCCCTTCTCTAAAATCACATATATCAGAGCTGCAATATTCTGCCACATCTGGAAGATTCCACTCCCGGTTTTTTCCGTCAAAAGAATGCGCCCCAGGACCTAAACCAAGATAAGGAGTCCTGTTCCAATAATTGCTGTTGTGACGGGAGTAAAGCAAGGTCTCTTTGCCATCCATTACTTTTTTCGCTGCAAAATTCGAGACCTCATACTGAATATATCCCGCATCTTTCAAAACGCTCTGTAGCATAGCATATTGTGCAGCGCATATTTCCTCTTCTGGGGGCATATAGCTCCGCTTCTCCTCCAAACGTTCAAGCGGAGTCCCCTCATCGAGCATCATCTGATAAGCTGATATATGTTCTGGAGATAAGGATACCGTCTTTTCAAGATTATGCATCCACTCATCATCTGTAAGAGAGGCATACCCGAAAATAAGATCCAGGCTGATATTATTAAAGCCCGCATCCCTTAAGATCCTAAAAGCCTCTACAGCCTGTTCGGATGTGTGCCTCCGTCTCATCCAAGAAAGATGCTTGTCCTCAAACGATTGCACCCCCATACTAACCCTGTTCACCCCAAGGTTCATCAGTTCATGTGCATATTCAGGAGTTACATCATCAGGATTTACCTCGACCGTAAACTCGAATATATCAGGAGAAACCGCAGAAGAGAACGCTTCAAGTGGAAAGCTGAAGGTATCTTTTATGCAACCCACCGCCTCTTTCAACAACGAAATGTCCAAAACGGAAGGGGTTCCGCCACCGATATACAGAGTATGGAGTTTTTCATCGTGTGAAGAGAAATTCCCCTCAGACAAATTTCGGGTAAAGAAATCCCTGCGCCCGAAGATCTCTCTCTTCAACGCAGGGATAAACGCCTCTTTATATTTCTGACCTACAACGGAATAGAAACCGCAATAAATACACTTGCTATTACAAAACGGGATGTGCAGATAAATGCCGGACATCGTTGCCGCCAGAACCTCTGTTACTTCAAGTACAACTGCGCGGTACCTATTTTACCCTTTGAGGTATATGCCTCAACCGTGTATGCGCCAGCCGCAAGTTCTACACCAGGATTGAAATAGATACAAACCTCTATCTCTTCTCCCTGATAGTCCACCTCACGAGATGCGGAGTAGATAAGCGGCTCACCGTCGACAGTGAAGGTGTTCTGTGAACCATCTGTCATAAGAATCTCATCCGGACCTTTGACTCTGATGTAAACTGTCATCAGGCCGGTCTGGGCTATTGAGTTCTCAACCAATGAGAGACAGCTTCTAAGTTGGGTGACTCTTGAAGAGCGGTTTGTCTCTTTGCCGCGGCTGTTGAGGGCGATGACAGAGAGTCCCCTTCCTCTGACGACAGAACCCTTGTCAACCTGTTTGCTCAATTCATCGGTTGTGGTTTTCAGCTCCTTATATTTGTTATCGGAAGCCGCAGCTTGCTGCCTGGCCTCTGTAGCTTCCTGTTTAAGACTGATATTCAACTGGTTGAGAGAATCTATCTGCTTAATGTAGCCTCTCATTATAGATCTCAGCGTACCAAGCTCTTTCTCATATTTTCTGAGTTTTGCCTGATCATTCGCCTGGGTCTTTTTAAGTTTCTCGATAAGAGAAGCCACCTTTTCCCTCTCTACTTCAAGCTCGTTATTGATAGTATCATTTGTTGACGAAAGGGTCGCATAATCGCTTTGCAACTGCGTAAGCTGCTCTGTAAGAGACTGCTTATCAACCGTCAAAACCTGAACATTTTCTTTCAGTTCTGTCTTTTGGCTCAATACATATATAAGAATACCGATAAGAACGACAACGAGTGCCGCAAGCACGCCGATAATTGTTTTAAAATTTTTCTCCATAATCAAATTGCTTTGGAACAAATTTATAAATTTTATTGTGTTTGAGCTAACGCCCAACTTTTCATACCTTTGCGGAGCAGCAAAGTGCTTGCCAAAAACACACAGAATTATGATTAAACATTTGATAAGGTCTATAAAATACCTGATTTTTATCTCCGTTTTGTTCTCTATCATTGTGGCGGTGATGTTCTACACCTCAGCTCATGAACCGGGAATACAACCATGGGATCTGTTCAAGTGGAAACAGATTGTTATCTTTTTTGTCGCTGTAGCGGCTATCTATCCCCTTTTCGGATATTGGAAAAGAGAAGTTGCGGTCAGCGAAAAATTTATGAGCAATCCCGCCGTACTAAGAGGTATTTTTGACACTCTTCATTTCGAAATCTATCAGGAAAGCCCTAACAGGATTCTGCTCCATCACAGAAACGGGTTTATCCGATTCATGAGACTGTACGAAGACACTATAACTATCGATATTGCAGAAGGGTTCATCACAATCGAAGGGCAGAGAAAAGATGTAGTGCGCTTTGTCCACAATATCGAGTGGGAGCAGACAAGAAATAAAGACAGAGACGAGGATTAGGACTGTAACGTATATCTTTCAGAGAGTATGAAAGTAGTAAAACATTACGCTAACGCTTTTGCGGCAAACCTCGCTAAAGGAATGCTCGAAAACGAAGGGATCGCGGCAGCCGTCCTACATCAGGACCAGGCGTTTGCCGGTATTTACAACAAGTTGGGGTACATAGATTTGGCTGTAAACGACGAAGATTATTCCCGTGCGCTCAAACTCATCGAAGAGAGTGAATCCGCCGCTTCACAGAGCATGGAATAAAACTCTTCTCCGAAAAGAAAGACAAGGGGTTCCCGTAAAAATCTATATACGGGTATCCCCTCTTTTTTGCCCTTTTCAAAAGCTCCCTTACACAAATGTTCTCTGCTTAAATTTAAAGCCGTCAGACCATTGGAAAGCTTGCTGATGCGAATCGGATAGAGCCAGCAAGATATTGGTTTCCTAATCTTCAGTGAATTATCCGCACACCATTCTTTCTCTACGGCGCAGAATGTAAATCCGTCTTTGTCAGTATATGAATACGCGCATTCGCCCTTATCGCTCACTAATGGCGTTACTCTATCACCGTCACTATCGATAATAGAAAACCCCTGATTCTCAATAGCTTTTAGCCCCTCAGCCGGAATATGCCCCTTATACCTTGGAAACTCCTCCTCCAAGAGTCGCGCCTCCTCTTCCGACAAAGGCGCTCCGCTGTCACCGATAATGCAACAGCAACCTTTGCACTTCGCAAAGTCACAACAAAAACACTCGGTAAGAATTTCCGAACTGACAAGACAATCTTTAATCTCTATTATCACAGTCGTTACGTTTATAAAAACCTCGAAATAGACATACTCTTGGAGTGGTTATTCAATATTGAAATAATCCCTTATGAACTGATCCTCCTGAAGCATTCTCGCCGTAGGAATATCCGCCGTAGTTCCATCCATGATGACACATATATGGTTTCCCTTCAGCAATTCGTTGACAAATTGGGCGAACGCTTTTTTATCAATGGACTGCAGTATGTCATTGTGCCCGACATGTAAATCTATTCCGGTTATGTATTTAAGTCCAAGAATATCAAGCCAATAAGCGTTTTCATCCACATTGCGTCTATAAGACTTTGACACTGACTCTTTTAAAGAAGAAAATTCTGCGTCGGACAGCTTGTCCTCCGCACATGCCCTAAGCTCTTCTCTGATTACATCCACCACCTTTTCCGCCGAAACGCTATCCGTCTCAACCGCGGTAGAAAGCACGAATATATTCTCTGGGTAGTAAGCCAACCGCCCTTCAATATGAGGCTTCGTTATTTTATCGTGAAGCTTTTCCCTACAGACATTTTCCACATACTTTTCAGCCATTTTCGCAAAGACACTGTTCTGCAATGTCAGAGCCTGTCCGCAGGAAAGGGTAAGATTTACGTAAGTGTGGGGAGTCTCCATGTAGGCAAGAAAACGCTTGTTTACAACCCCTTTCGCAAGATAGTTAGGAACAATCACCCAGTTCTCCTTATCTCCCGGATCACTCGGGATTGATCCTATATATTTGACGGCCAAATCCTTACATTGTGACACATCCTTACCGGTGAATATAAAGATAAAGTCCGCCGCATTATTGAATCTCTCCCTGAAATCTTTCATCAGACGACCGTAATCATACCTTCCGACCTGCTCCGCTGTAAGAGCCTTGACAAAAAGCTTGTTGCTGTTGTTATAATGATTGACGGAATCTTTCATGATTCCCACAGGAGAAACCGCATGATACATCACATCATAGACCGCTTTGTTTTTGTACTGCTCGAAAACAGCCTTATCGGCCCGTCTCTGACAGAAACTCAAATATATCGCCTGAAACAGTTTCTCTTTGTTCTGTTCGATTACATAACCATTCAGCTCTTCGGTATTTTGATTCAGCTTAGCTTCAATATTCATGTGGTTATATCCGAACAGTTTTTCAAGATCAGCTTCGGACAAGTTGCCTAATCCTCCGAGATTCAGGGTTTTATTAAAGAACTCTTCGTTACCGATGTTCATTCCACTCATGCGCATTACCGAAAATCCGCCTTTGCTTACAGCTCTGAATGCGATTGTATCTTTTGATGAACCGGTGTTTTTAAACACTATCGTCGCACCATTAGAAAGAAGAATTATTTCAGAACCTGAATTCAAATCCTCCTGGTCCGAAACAATTTTCGCCTGTGCCGATGGATTCACCTCCGGCCACTCGACGACAGGAAGGTTCTGGTATCTTGAAATGGATTTTCCTATGCTGTTTTTATATGAACTCAGTATCCTCTCTTTGTTGATCGGAGCTATACCGTCCACATCCGGCATCTTGCACGTTATCACAACGCTGCTGTCCTGCCCCAACAAGGCTTTGGCATAGCTATTCAAATCCCTGATATTCAATGAATAAAGTATTGACTTCATCAACTCGAACTTCATCTCTGTACTTGCAAGAGTACCACCGTTATAGTAGTTGTCCAGCGCACGGTCCATATAGACATCGTTGCCCGAATTCTCTCTCGTGACGTAATAGTTCTCTAATTGCCGCCAATAGATATCAACACTTCTATTGAACTCTTGAGAACTGAAGCCATAACGCCCCATCGTATCCATTTCACCTGAAATGAAAGAGAGCGCGGCATAAACCGTATTAGGCAGTGTCTCAAAAGAAATCGTATATGCGAGAGTATTCGCTATATCCAGAAATTTACCATGCGAAAGCCTGACATCGTACAACGGAATATTCTCCGATGCGGCACCCGCCTTAATCCTATCCAGTAAGAGACGCTCAATCGCATCATCCATGTACTCTTGTATATATGGCAACGATGTGTTACGATACGCACTCTTTAGCGGGTTCTTAAGAAGATTTATTGTGATCGTCGTCTTGTTGTACTCCCCGTCCTTGACAAGCACAGCCTTTACGCCAGGAAAAAGAGCAGTCGGATAGTAGGTCCTTTTCTGAGGTTTTAGCGGTTTCGGAATCGTTGAAAAGACAGATTTGATCTGGGTTTCGAGTTTGCCGATGTCAATGTCTCCGGCGACAATCACGCACTGCAAATCTGGTCTGCACCAATTATAGTAGAAAGCTCTCAACTGTTTTGAGGTCAAGCTGTCCAATCCGGTCAGATTATCCGGCATCAACGTATTGGCATAAGGAGAATCTGGATAAAGCTCTCTTACAATCTTGCTGTCAAGGCGCGACTCCGCATCCCATCCATGAAGCGTTTTATTGCGCAGAACCGGCCTTTCGTTCTCCAAATCATCCTCGTCTACGTTTATCGAACTCATCCAATTGTAAAGAATCAGCAGCGAAGAGTCGATTGTCGAAGCCCTTTTAATCGGGACATCTTTGATGAGGTATGTTATTTCGTCTTTCCCTGTTGAAAACACTATATCTTCCGAGCCTACACCTATTTGCGAAAGATATTCGATGAGAGAGTTGCCCTCGAAATTTCTTGTCCCGCGGGTGGCAAGCTCCTGCAACAACTGAAAACATCCGAAAGTCCCCTCACCCTCTATGGCTGTTCCGACCTTTTGGGCGACACAGAAATCCGCCCTCCCGGGATCTGCGGCGTTTTTGACAAGTATATACGATAAACCATTCGCAAGCTTACCGGTCTTCACCCTCGGATCGTTCGGGAGCGTCGGAAGCTCTTGCGCACCGATCATCGCAGGCACTATCATAAACAGAAGAGAGAATACAAACAATATCTTTCTCATAACCATTCAATTCTTAGGGATTCGCAAAGTTACGAAAAGTCAAGGCAGCCTCAAGCCACATTTCTCTTTTTTGGCACGGATATGGTTGTGCGTCTGTCATGAATTTAGTTCCAAAGAAATTTTATACATTTGTTCATTATTGATAACCATATAATACTTAAAAACGAGATGAAAAGAATCACTAAACTTTTTTTGACAGTTGCCGTTGTGTTGTTTGCAGGCAGTTCTTTCGCCCAGGATATCACTTTTGGCGATGCATTCAATAAAGGTAATGAGGCATACCAGGCCGGTAATGCTCTTGAAGCCGTCGCTCAGTTTAAGCAGGCTCTGAAGTTGGCACAAGAAGCGGGAGATGAAGGAATTGAAATAGCAGAGAATTGCAAAGACCTCATTCCTCAGATTCTTCTCGCAGAGGCAGGTAAAAATGTTGCGGCAAAGAATTATGACAAAGCTGAAGAGCTTTTCAATGATGCGCTTGCTACAGCTACAGAATATGGCAACGCCGATATAGCCAAGAGCGCAAAGGAAAAACTCGCTCAGATTCCTATGGCAAAAGGTGCAGACGCACTCAATTCTAAGGATTTCACGACTGCCATTGATTGTTTCAAAAAAGCTACGGAGCAGAACCCGCAGAACGCTACCGCTTTCTACTACCTTGGTGCCGCACAGAATTCAGCTAATATGGATGCTGACGCTGAGGTTTCTTTAAAGAAAGCCATTGAGTTGGGCAATGCGAACGCAAAGGGCATGCTCAAGAATATGTACATGGTCGAGCTATCTTCAGCGAACAAGGCAAAGAATTTCGCTAAGGTTGTAGAGGCCGCTGAAAAGGTTAACGCTTTAAACCCTGACGCTCCTGACGCTCAGGCAAGTTTGTTTGGCGGTATTGCGGCGTACAACGCAAAGAATTATACAAAGGCCATTAACCTCTTGAAAGGTGCCGGCAACAACGCAAACGCCAACTACTACCTTGCTATGTCATACGACAAGGCCGGCAACAAAAAACAGGCTTGCGTTTACTTCAAGAAGATCGTAAACGAGGCTAAGTTCGCCGCTTTCGCAAAACAGAAGATTACTGCACTTGGTTGCTAATCAACAATATAACAGATGCGAGAGTTAGAACTTCTGGCTCCGGCTAAAAATTTGGAAATCGGTATCGCGGCCATTGACTGCGGTGCCGATTCCGTTTATATGGCAGGACCTAAATTCGGAGCGAGAGAAAGTGCCGGCAACTCTTTCGACGACATCAGGAAACTCTGTGCGTACGCAGCGGGGTTCGGGGCGAAAGTGTACATAACCATCAATACAATCCTCTATGACTCAGAGCTTTCAGAGGCGGAAGAATACCTGTGGGAAGCCTACAGGGCCGGAGTGGGTGGCATAATTGTACAGGATATGTCATTATTAAAAATGAACCTTCCTCCGATCCCGCTTTTTGCCTCTACCCAAACTGATATCCGCACTCCGGAAAAAGCCGCTTTCTTGGAAAAGTTAGGATTCAGACGACTTATTCTCGCACGCGAACTCTCGCTGGATCAAATCCGGGAAATAAGAAAAGCCACCTCCTGCGAATTGGAGTTTTTTGTTCACGGAGCATTATGTGTGTGCTACAGCGGACAATGTTATCTCTCTGAGTATCTGACTGGAAGAAGCGCCAATAGAGGAGAGTGCGCCCAGGCTTGTCGCTCGCTTTATACGCTGATGGATGAAACAGGTGACATTATCAAAGAAAATCTTCCTCTGCTCTCGTTAAAAGATTATAACCTTTCCGAAAGATTGCGTGAACTTGCAGACGCAGGAATCAGTTCCTTTAAAATCGAGGGAAGACTTAAAAACATCTCGTATGTAAAAAACGTCGTAAGCCTCTACAACCGGAAGCTTAACGAATTCGCGAACCGCGCCTCTCTCGGTATGAGCCGCACGACTTTCTCGCCTGAAATCAACTATACTTTCAACAGAGGATACACAGAGTTATATCTTGATGGAAAACGCGGCAAGTGGAAAAGCTCCGACGGAGCGAAATATTTGGGCGAACCTATCGGAAACATTCTTAAGGCCGAATGCAAAGCCGACGGGCTTATCTCGCTCAAGTACAGCGGTAAGACATTAAACAACGGCGATGGACTTACGTTTGTGACACCAGACAACCGCACTTTCGGAGAGAGAGCGAACTCTTGCGTCGAAAACATCGTGACTCTCAATCATTCACTTTTCGGGAAAGAGAGAAATAAAGTCGGGCGGCTGTTTCCGGCAGGGACGAAAATCTTCAGAAATTTCAATATCAAGTTTGAGCGGGAAC
This sequence comes from uncultured Bacteroidales bacterium, assembly GCA_946062035.1. GTDB lineage: Bacteria > Bacteroidota > Bacteroidia > Bacteroidales > UBA932 > Egerieousia. Next base: position 2,587 of record CAMGTS010000005.1, on the reverse strand, counting down.
TCGAAAACTCCAAGACAGAACGACTTATCGAGGTACGCATTGATATCTCCCCAAAGGAGGACAACATTAAGCTGACCTGCCACCTGCCGGAACAATACGGAGGGGATAAAGTCTTGGAATTCGTTATCAGCGGTTCTCCGTCCAAAAACAAAGAGCTCTGCAAAAAGAACATTGTCTCCCAATTTGAAAAAAGGGCGGGACAGTTCATCTTCACCGTCACGGATTTGGATTCAGACGAATTATATTTTTATAAACTATCCGAACTCAACAATATAAGGAAATCTCTCGCGGAAACTTTAGACAGAGTAATCCGTGAAAACGGGAGAAAAAATCTCCTGAAGGCGACAGAGAGGATATCTCCGGAAAAACTTGCGTCCCTACAACCGTTTGCGCTCAAAGCACTCAAACCATATACGGACAAAGACGGAGGAATCACATACTTTGCTAACGTATCTAACAGGCTTTCCACAGAATTCTACAGACAGTTAGGTTACAAGCATATAGATAATGCCTTTGAGATTGACGGAGGCAAGGCCTCAGGAAACGATATTCTGATGAGGACAAAATACTGCATCCGCAAAGAGTTGGGAATCTGTCTCAAAGACATTGCGTCAAAAAAGATTTCCGCTTCTCATCCGCTGCCACAAGGGAAACTCTATCTGCTTAACGGCAAAAACAGGCTTACGCTGGAGTTTGACTGTAAAGAGTGCGAAATGCTCGTAAAAAAAGGTTAATTTTGCCCGAAAGGGGTTAACCGTGAATTTTGCAGATATAATAGGTCATAAAGAGCTTGTCGACAACCTCCGCAAAATGGTGGATGATCGGAAATTGCCACATGCCATGTTGTTTTCAGAACAACCCGGATGCGGGGCGCTCAGCATTGTCTTGGCTCTTACCCAATACCTGTTCTGCAAAAAAAGAAACGGGGCGGACGAATCCCAACCAGAAACAGACGGTCTTTCGTTATTCGGAGAAGCCGAGCCAGCTCCGAAGTCGGAACCGGTTTCAGACGCTTGCGACCATTGCAGCTCTTGCCTGAAAATAAGAGACTTATCTCATTCAGATTTTCATCTTGTATTTCCGATTAACACAACCAAACTCGTGGAAAACGGGAAAAAAGTCCCTATTGATCTATACCATGAACTCTTCCGCACTTTAGTCAAAAAGAATCCTGACTTCAAGGAGTCAGACCTGTACAAAGAGATGGGATTAGAGAACAAATTAGGTCTCATTGGAGTAAGCGAAGCGAATTGGATAATCAACAGGTTGAGTTTCAGCGCATACGAGGGCGGGAGCAAAGTCGTGCTGATTATGTTTCCCGAAAGGATGAATGCGGAAGCCGCAAACAAGCTGCTTAAAAGCATAGAGGAGCCTACCCCAGACACTTTCTTCTTTCTGATAACCAATGCCCCCGGAAAAATCATCAAGACCATACGTTCAAGATGCAGGCTGGTAGCGGTAACTCCTATAGAAAAAGAGGAACTCGCCTCTACCATTGAAAAAAAATTGAACATCGACGAAGAAGAGGCTGTCAAATGGGCGGCTGTCGCACAAGGCAGTTATGGCAGGGCAATCGAGCTTATCAACGAATGCGATGAGGAAAACGAGAACTTCAGCGACATCATCTCGCTTTTCACGCTCGCAAAAGAGAGAAACCTTGCGGAGATGTTAGAGTTGGGGGCGGACTTGGCCTCAAGAGGCAAAGAGGCTCAAAAATCTTTCTGTATCAGTGCGTTAAAAATCCTAAGAGAAAGCTATATGTCTCATATTGGAATAGACAGGATCTACTGCAGCCCGAACAGAAGGGAAGATATAGAAAGGCTCGGGAAAGCTCTACACAAAGAGTTTTTCCAAAAAGGATATGAGATGTTTAACAATGCGGTTGAGTGCATAGAGAGAAACGTGAACGCAAAATTCATTTTTACAGATCTGTGCGACTCACTATATATCAACATACAATAATGGATAATAACGATTTGAGATATGACTGCCAGAGGGGTTGTAGCGTGAGCAGAAACCACATGGGTGACCTGATATGCAATCTTGATTCAAGTTGCTGTAAAAGATCCACTTACGATTGGCTTGCAGGATTACATGACAAAGATATGGAGAACCTTTTCGAGGTTCGTTTCAAAAACACACGGAAAGGGATTTATAAAAACGATTCGCAGCAGGTTCTGCGTGAAGGGGATTTTGTAGTTACAGAAGCCCAAAACGGATACGATCTCGGAATTATCACGATATCAGGTGCATTGGTGGCCAAACAACTGAAAAGGAACAAGATCTCTCCTGAAAACTTCGAATTCAAAAAGATCTACCGCAAAGCCAAAGCAGCTGACTTGGAGAAATGGCAGGAGGCCATAGCACGAGAGTACAAGACTATGATCCGCTCAAGGGAAATGGCGGCTGAGCTTGGACTCAACATGAAGATCGGAGATGTTGAGTTCCAGGGAGATGGTACAAAAGCCATCTTCTATTACATTGCGGACGACCGTGTCGATTTCCGTCAGCTTATTAAGAACTTTGCGGAAGAGTTCCGTATCCGGATTGAAATGAAACAAATCGGAGCAAGACAGGAGGCGGGGCT
>CAMGTS010000004.1 GCA_946062035.1 uncultured Bacteroidales bacterium | reverse complement strand
ATCTCTATCATAAGTTTATATGCGCTATTAAAGATGGCAGACAATTATTTGGAAAAGAAATTTCAGGATATGGCTGAGCACAAGAACAAAAAGCGCAAAGTCATAACCAACAAAAGCATAGACTCTCTTCTTCTTAGAAACAGAAGCCACAGAGGTTACGATGCAACATATAAAGTATCATCGAAGGAGCTTGAGGAGATTATCTCGGTCAACGCTCTCACACCATCCGCACGAAATCAGCAAATGCTCAGATTCTTACCGATTACAGGAGAAGAAGCGGCGGAAATGAGAAATCACATGAAATTAGGCGGTGCGCTTCCGGAACTCGGACTTCCGCTACCAGGATCAGAGCCTAATGCGTATATCTTAATTTGCAGCAAGGGCGAGACAAGCAAATGGACAATGTTGGACGTGGGCATTTCCGCTCAAAGCATGCTACTTAAAGCGGTAGATATGGGCCTTAACGGAATATGCATCGGGGCTTTCGAAAAAGAGTTCGCGAAATCTCTTATACATGGGCGGACAGGGAGCAATGGGATGCAGGCAGAACAGCTTGAGCCTGAGCTTCTCATGGCTTTCGGAAAAGGAACAGACCATATACAGATCCTGCCTATTGACGAGAACGAGAACCATAACTATTTCAGGGAAAACGGAGTTCATTTCGTACCTAAAGTCAAGAAATCCCAACTCATAATCAAGTAGTCATGGACCAGCCCAAGATAGAGCGTCTGCTGAGACTGATGATGCTGATGACCGGCAACGTCAACTATACTATCAACGATCTTGCGGACAAATTGAACACTTCATACAGAAGCATATACAGGTACATTGACACTTTCAAGGCCGCAGGATTCGTAGTGCAGAAGAACGGCGAATATTTTTCCCTTGCTAAAGAGAGCGGATTTTTCAAGGACATCTCCCAACTGATATATTTCACCGATGAAGAGGCTTTTCTTGTCAACAAACTCATCGACGGACTATCGGAAACCAACATCATAAAAGAGAATCTGAGGCGCAAACTGTCAACGATTTACAACTCTACCGCCATTGCGGATTGTGTTATCAAAAAAGAGAACGCCAAAAACGTCCACTCATTGTTGGAAGCGATTGAAGAGAAGAAGCAGGCCATTCTTAAAGGATATTCAAGTTCGCACACTGGCATTGTAAAAGACAGGGCTGTAGAACCTTACAAATTCACCACAAACTATATGTATATATGGTGCTTCGATCTCGATGATAAGAAGAACAAAATTTTCAAGACCGAAAGAATCGGGACTGTCGAGGTTCTTCAAAAGGATTGGGAAAATGAATCCCAGCACAATTCAATCCCTATTGACATTTTCAGAATAAGCGCCGCGGAGACTTTCGATGTCAAGCTCAGATTGGGAATCAAGGCTCACAATCTTATATTGGAAGAGTATCCTCTTTCGGAGAGGGATATGACGCAAATATCTGAAAACCAGTGGATATTAGAGACAAAAGTATGTGGCATGCAAGGTGTGGGAAGATTTGTGCTCGGCCTGAAAGAAGATATCGAGATAATCGAGGGCGACGAACTCAAGCGATATATTAAAGAATACGTTAATAAATATTTGAGCTGAAATATAAGCTGAAAACAAGTGAATGAAGCAGAAGATGAAAATAGGAGTTATAATATCGACATACAATAACCCAAAGTGGTTGGAAAAGACATTGATCGGCTATCAATATCAGACCCGCCCCGCAGATGAGATTATCATCGCAGACGATGGCAGCAGAGAAGAGACAAGGGTTCTTATAGAGAGTTTCAAAAACAGACTTCCGATTCGTCATGTTTGGCATGAAGACAAAGGTTGGAGAAAATGGAGAATCCTGAACGCCGCGATCAAGGCTTCTACGGCTGATTATCTGATATTTACCGATCAGGACTGTATTCCACGCAAAGATTTTATAGCCGTCCATGAATCCTATGCCGAAGAGGGGTATTTTCTTTCGGGCGGATATTTCAAGCTGCCTTCGGATATCAGTGAGGAGATAACGGAAAATGACATAGCGTCAGGAGTCATATTTAATTACAAATGGTTGAAATCCAAAGGATTCAAATGGAACTTCAAATGCACAAAACTCAGCGGATGCAAAGCTTTTACTAAACTGATGAATCACATAACCACTACCAAAGCAAGTTGGAACGGAATGAATTCATCGACCTGGAGAAAGAACTTCATCGCCGCCAACGGATTCAACAACACCATGCTATACGGAGGGGCGGACAGAGAATTCGGCGAAAGGCTCTTCAATATGGGATTGAAATCCAAACAGATACGATACAGCGCAATCACATTGCACCTTTTTCACAAACGCCCGTACCGCAATCAGGAAGCATGGGACTACAACAATGCGGTGCGCAAACAGACTAAAAAGAACAAGACCGTCGCGACTGAAAGCGGTATAAACCAGATATAAGCGGCTCAATAGAAAGAAAATAAGTAACGCTAACCCTAAACACTGACTTTGAATAATGAAATCAAGAACAGGCTTTATAATCAGGTACTATATAAATTTGGTCATCCTCTTTCTAATCCAGAAACCTCTGTTCATGCTGTTTACCAAAGATGAGCAGAATCTCGGACTGAAAGACTATCTGGATGTTATGGCACATGCGTTTCCGATGGACCTGTCTGTCGCCGGATACCTTACGTCTGTCCCATTGATTGCTGTATTAGTGGGCACATGGTGGCCGTTAAAGCCGAATTTCAACGCTCGTAAGGTATTGAAAATCTACAATATACTGATCGCATTCCTGCTGTCCGTGATTTTCGTGGCTGACATTTCCATTTATCCTTTCTGGCATTTCAAGTTAGATTCTACTATTTTCTCATATCTCGCCACCCCCAAGGAAGCTTCGGCAAGCGTATCGTTCGCTTTTTTGGCAATCAGAGTGCTTGCGATAACAGTTGTTACGATTATTATATACGGTCATCTGAACCATATCACGCCCAACACTTTCAACCCTGCAGAAGAGCCTCTTAACAGAAGAATCACTGTCACAGTTATGACGCTCGTGCTTGGAGGCCTGATATTCTTAGGCATCAGAGGTGGCACAAAAGAATCCACAATGAATGTCGGCAGAGTTTATTATAGTGACAATCAATACCTTAACCACAGCGCTGTCAATCCTGCATTCAGCCTCTTGTCTTCGATGGGCAAAAAGACCGACCTCAGCAAGGAATACAATTCCATGGAGAATTCCGAGGCGGAGAAAATCGTGTCCGAATTCTATATCAACAGAAGAAGTGAGGCAGACTCTCAATATGAAGCCGCACAAATAACTGATACACTTCTGAATACCGACAGGCCGGATATACTTATCATTCTCATGGAAAGCTTCGGCAGTACGTTCACAGTCCATTCCAAAGAGTATCTTGGAGAGGTAGTGACCCCTAACTTCTGGAAGGCGGCCGCAGAAGGCGTGTACTTCAGCAATATGTACTGCAACAGCTACAGGACAGACAGAGGAACTGTGAGCACATTCAGCGGACTTCCTTCATTTCCGAAGGCTTCTGTCATGAAGATGCCGAATATAGTGAGCGCTCTTCCGGGAATCGCAAAGGAACTTGGCAGGGCTGGTTATTCTACGGATTTTCTGTATGGAGGTGATATAAATTTCACCAACACCAAAGGCTATCTACTCAGTACAGGAACAGAGAAAATTGTGGCGGATATAGATTTTCCGTCGCAGCTGAGAGGAAAAAGCAAGTGGGGAGTTCACGACGAGCACACTTTCGATTATCTGGCGGAAAGACTGACCGCAGCAAAATCAGACGGAACCGCCCCGTTCTTTACAGGCTTCCTGACTCTCAGCAGCCATGAACCTTTTGAAGTCCCTTTCGAAAAATACAACGACAAAGTCTACAATTCAGCCGCTTACACCGACAATTGTCTCGGAGTATTTATGGACAGGCTCAAAGCCTCCGATGTATGGAAGAATCTTTTGATTATCCTCATCCCCGATCACAACATGCTATATAATACCGATTATACACAGCCGTCATATTTTAAATGCCCGATGGTGTGGACAGGCGGCGCTATAAAGCACACAGGCAAGACAATTGATATACTGATGAACCAAAGTGACTTGGCCGCTACATTGCTTGCGCAATTAGGCGCTGATACAAAAAGTTTCCCTTACAGCCGTAATATTTTTTCACCTTCTTATACAGACCGTCTTGCCATCGGGTGCTATAATAACGGTTTTATGGTTGCGGATTCTACGGGGGAGACCAACTATGACCTTAATTCCGATAAAATAGTTTTTGAAGGCGATGGAGACAATTCTCGCAGAGTAACTATGGGCAAGGCCGTACTGCAATCCCTCGCACGCTTTATTTCAGAAACAGAAACCAAATCAAAAGAGAAAGCAGATGAAAACTAAAGCTCTACTGACTATCGCATGCTGTCTGAGCATGGCATTTATAGTGTCGGGATGCCGCAACAACAAGAAGAAGACCGGTGATCCGGAATCCTCGGCAAAACAGACATTCATCGTAGAGGAAATTATCGAGGATGAAGACGTTATCGATATGGATGCCGGGCAAGGTGAAGCGGTTTTGGACGGTTACAAGGACGGTGAGGCGAGAGATGTCGGACTTAGGACTCAGGAATATGCGATAAGAGCTGAAATACAGAAGATTCAAGAGGAGGCTCGTAAAAACGCCGACGAAATTGTTGTCGGTATAGCCATTGACGGGTCTGATTCTATGATAAAGCTGAAAAGATTGGAAAACGGTGATAATCTTATTTTTGACTACTCAGGTTTAGAAAGAGACAAAGTCGGTAATTGGTTTGCGGGAGATACGGTCATGGTATATCTGAAGGAACAAAAGGTGATGAGGGTGCGGATTATCGGAAAAGTACCGAGAGAAATTCACTGACAATGCGCTGACACGACAAACAAATGACAATCATAAACACATTAGATAGGAATCGCTTTAATCATCAGACAAAATGGGAAAAGAGAATATGAAAAACTATGACTATTGCTGCTCTGTAGACGGGCACGGACTGAAATATCCCGGATTTTCAGTTGTCATGCTCCAGGTCTTCACCTTGGACACCGCCCATGATTTTTACGAATCGCCTTTACTTAGGAAGCGGAATATTCTCAATCCTGTCGAAAACGGGATAGACAGTCTGATATTCAATATAGACGCAAGAAACGCAGATAATGTCAGAAGATACGAACTGCCGGGATTTGATTTTGTCATGCCTCTTGAAAGGCCCTATCCGGTCACAATGTCGGGGCATGTAAAAGTAAAGATGTCCGTCCTTTTCAAAAACACTATCTCGCTGACATACAGATTTGTATTCGATGGAAGCGATGAACTGTGCAAAACCACAGAACCGGTAGCGACCGATCATATCATAGCGTTGCTTGCGACCCATCTCAGCGCTGAGCACTGGAGCAAGAACAAAGGCAAATCCGAAACCGATATCAATATGGAAGTCGAGGATTTTGTCGTAAGCGAATTACATATTAACAAGAATGGCTGCTACACAGAGAGTTGCGAAACCGTACCGCTAAACGGAATAGGAAGAGTATTCGACAAGATCAGCAACAGATACAAACTCCTGATAAAAAACAACTGCTCCAAATTCAGAAAAACCCTTACAAGGGAGCAGAAAAGAGTCCTTAAGAAAGAAGTCGAGAAGGGTGTGTTCGAGTATACAAACGATTTCCACTATGCGATGGTTGATGTCTGGGAGGATATCATGCACCCGATAGAGGAAGACGGCAAAACTTACGATTTGTTTGACAAAAACCGTTTGCCACGGCTTTCAGAGGCGGAAGTCGTCTCTCATATAAGGGATATGCACAAGCCTGAACTGATCGGTCTGATGACTATGTATCCCGGAGAGTGGAGATACCGTGACCCGGAAGCATACGATGAGGTTTGCGGAGAGAATATCGCCATTGACACAGATGACCTTGTACTTGTAAATACCAATATCTGTTATGTACTTGGAACATACGGAAGACGAGGCGGTGAAGAGAGCGCCGAAGATGATACCGTCGATTGGGTGGAACATCTTAAGGAAAGGGCGAGATATCATGTCTCATGGCCGGAATATCTCCTGATATTAGAGATGGTGCTTGCCAAGAAATATATCCTCTCATACGCAAAGGATCAGCTTATCAACGCCACTCTCGGAGTTGACAAGAGCTCCTCGTCGGACCTGATCGCCCGCAACGCCGCACTTAGCGTAAGACTTTCAAGGTTGGAGCTTCAATTGGATGTCGTGAAATATTCTCACTTCATGTCTCTCAAAGTGATGTTCGACAGGACAACCCGCAGGCTTGACTTGGACAGAGACACTGAAGTACTTCACAACATGATTGATATAGTCGACAGCAGTCTGCATAATATAAGCGACTATAAAGCTATGAAGTCCGACTTTTTCCTGAATTTCGTCTTGGCGATCATATCAGTGGCGTCGACATTCGAACTCTTCTTCCAACAGTCTGAAATGCCGTTCCTCACTTATTCAGGTATAGCAAGCAGCAGATTTTCAGCGATAGTCCTATGGATAGTGGCGGCCATAACAGCGTTCGGATTGCTGTTGGTAATCACAAAGTCACTGAAGTCGTTATACATGAAAATCAAAAAACTGTTCTGACATAAAGGCGTTAGCGAATCAAGAAAAACTCAGATACATACACCATGAACACCGATATCAAGATAATTCCGGCACAACCGACAGATAAAGAGACACTTGCAGATATTTTCATGCGGCATATCGAAGCCAACAGAGAGTATATTTCACACGGAGAGATTCAGATGGGAGTCGGAGTAGCTGTAAAAATGGATGACGGCAGTGTCAGGGTCAGGCCAGCGGACAACGGGCGTCAGATGTGGATCAAATACATCACGGAAAAGCTCAATTCCTCTGAAGCGGCTGTCTATAAAGCGGTTGTGAACGATGAAATAATAGGATTCTGCATCGCTGACATCGAAGAAGACGGAGCGGATCCGTTCGGGATGGTATGCGATGTCCTTGTAAAAGAGGGAGTCAGAGGTGGCGGTATTGGCGGACGATTGTTGCAAACAGCGATAGACTGGTTTAAATCCAAAGGAATCAGCGAAATATACCTCGAATCCGGTAAAAACAATCACGACGCTCATAGGTTCTTTGAAAAACGGGGGTTTGTAAAAATGTCAGAAATCTTCCGACTTTCTTAGTGTGCGGACTAACCGCCATTAATACATTAGAATACTTCAGAATTATCCGCAATAGACTCTGCGGAAGTTTATACCTGCGCTTTCCGATATGGTATTATAGTTATATTGCCGTCACATGGAACAGAATTTTCGTAATTATTAAAGAAGTGTATACAAATATGAGATTATCAAGATTTTGCAGTAGAGCGGTATACAGACCGTTTGTCATTTTGTCTTTAATATTTTGCAGCGTCGCACTACCGTCAATGTCAAGGGCACAAATTGTTAGGAGTAATAAGACGGAGAGCGAAGTGCTGCCGGGATTTACCATAAGCCCCTATTTTGACGAACAGGTCATGCAGTTTGTATATGATCCAGGGATGAAAGTCCTGATCAACGCCCCTTCCGTAAAGGATTTTGACAAGACAAAACCGACAAAAATCGAATTGTTCGCACTTCCGAACGGGAACAGCACTGATTGGACCGCCGGAAAGCTGCCGGCAAAAGACGATGACTGGCATTTTCATATCCAGCACATTGCCGCACAGACCCGATACATAAGGTCTGTAGTGAAAAGTTACAATCTGGTAACAGTATACCTTGAAGCTGAAAAAAAGAGCTGGGGAGCATGGAGAAGAGTCGTTCCGGGCACTACTGAGGAGAGAGACGCTAAAATCAAGGAGTTTGTAGAGTATGTTCTCACAATGTTCGCCCCATACAACCCTCATATAGAGCTTAACAGTCATAGCGGCGGCGGAAATTTCATATTCGGCTTTATGGACTCTCAGGAGAGTATTCCGTCATATGTCAAGCGTATTTCCTATTTGGACAGCGACTACAATTGGGATAACGAGCGTTATGGCGGCAAACTGGCCTCATGGCTGAATGCCGATACCGGCAACTCTCTGTTCGTCGCATGCTATGAAGATGTAAACGCACTTTATGAAGGGAAACCATTTGTCTCCTACAACGGCTGCACATGGTATCGCACAGCCGTAATGGCGGAATACATTGAAAAACATGTCAAACGCTCAAAATGGTTGAGGATTGAGACGGACAGCACAATCACACGCTGTACAAAAGACAGGAAAATCCAGTTCTACTCCCGCAAAAATCCGGAACGCGAGATATACCACACCATTCTTGTAGAACGCAACGGCTACATACAATCGATTTTTGCCGGAACCAAGTCGGAAGGGAAAGGCTATCGCTTCATGGGTCCTCATGTTTACGATCAGTTCCGTCAGGATTCGGTCATTATGCCTCATCCTTTCAAATTCATGCCTCGCAAAGCCGATGCGATGACTGGAAGCGAATTTATCAAGGCAGCGGAAAACATGACGGCAGATCAGCGGGATTCATTGATTCTCAGAGAAGTGACGGATGGCAATATTCCTAATTGGCTCAGACGATCAGTGTATATCAAGGAAAGATTGAAAGATGCGGACGGTAAGCCTCATGAAGTCATATTGAACGTTCTTCCGGACTTTATCGCCATAGGATCTGATGAGGATTTCTTAAGGGTTCCGACCCTTCCCGTTACGGCCCAGCGTATTGCCGACTACTACAACGCAACGCTGCCGACGTGCAAGCTGAGCGACATTATCCATTCTCACAGTAGTGTCAAGATGGAGCCTCATCCGATGACACCTGATGCGACAATGACGACATTGCCGGTATTCGCGCGTCATGATTCTATTGTGGAGAGTGAGCGTAAAGCGATTAGCGCCGGACACACCGGAATTATCGCAGGACACAAGAAAGATATTGTAATCAGCAACCGCATCGCTAACGAACCTACAAGACTCTTCATATACGGTTGGCATCACCCTGACGGAAAGGTAATCCAGGATCTCTGCGGAGTTCATGTAAAGACATGGGTGGATTATAGCCACGGAGTCAGACTTATAAACGATGAGGTTACAGTAGACGGCAAGTTACGTTATATAAAGGAATTGCTAAAAGACCCTGTAATGTACGCTATGTTTAGCGATGAAGATGGTGCCATGAAAGCGGTGGGATATGATACAACTTCCACGGACTAAGCAATTTAACTGCGTTGATAATAGGTAACGCAACAAGAGTGCGCAATCTCGCTGTAAAACATTGTTTTATAGCGAGATTTTTAATATTTTTGCCCGAAAGAATTTTGAAATGGCAGTTACATCCAACGCACTTTTGCGACACATAACAATCGATGCATGTCTCAGAGACGCAGCTCACAAATACACCTTGCAGGACTTGATCGCTGCCTGCACGAGAGCAATCAAAGAGAATAGCAAAGAGAAGCTGAAAGACAATTTCACAGTCTCTACAAGAACAGTGCAGTTGGATCTGCAGTTCATGCGTGACCGCAAGAAGGGTTACAACGCCCCTATTGTGGTATATGAACAGAAATATTACAGATACAAAGAGCCGAACTACTCGATTGGAAACGCCAATGTCAAACAGACTAACCTTGCGCCTTTGTCCGAAATCGCCGAAACCTTGAGACGGTATACGAAAATCTCCGGGATGGAATCGCTTACAGGTGCGATGGATATAATCAGGGATGTCATAGACAACAAAGTCAACGGTTCCTCAAAGAACATAAGATATCCGAAATACCCCAAAATATCGGGAGGACAGTTCGCTGATGTCGTAAAAGACGCTGTTGTACATCGCAAAGTACTGAGTCTTAGCCATATCAACGAAAAAACCGGCAACACCCAACAGATAATATTCTATCCGCTCTATATGAAAGTATGGAAGGACAGATGGTATGCGCTCGGGTACGAAGAAGGACGTAAAGGAATCCACGTAATCGCTATCGACACCATCAACAGCTATTCTTATGCGATACTTCCGTTTCCTGGCAATTACACGTTTAACGCAGAAGAGTATTTCAGTGACATTATAGGGGTGACAAAGCCCGAAGACGACAAAGTCGAGATTACTTTCAGCGCAAGACAGTCACTCGCCGGCCTACTGAACATAAACCCTGTACACAAAAGCCAAAAATTGATTCAAAAAGACGAACATGGCACCTGCACCTACAGAATCACCGTCATTCCCAATGATGAACTGTACAGGTTTGTATATGAATCACAGCCGGATTTGACAATCATCTCCCCAAGAGACGTAGGAATCAAGGCGAACGGTTATATAACAGATATCGCCAAAAACATTCCGAGCTATGTCATAGAAAAACCAAAGAAAGAGGTTAAGAAAAAGAAACCTGCCCATGTAGAGCCGGATCTTTTCGGAGGGCTGATTTAGAGATAGTTCCGATTACTAATAATAACTGAAATAACAACAAAGCACAATGATTAACATAATACCTTCATTATATGTCTCCGCTGGAAAGAGCGTAGGAATCAAGCAAGGAGACTTCAAACAGATAAAAGTATATTCTGACTCACCTTTGGATGTAGCGAAAGCATATAGAGACGGAGGAATCAGAAGAATAGAACTCATTGACCTTGAAGGGACTAAAAGCAACTCACCTGTAACCTTCGATATTTTGAAAGACATTGTTACACAGACTGGGCTGAAAGTGAACTATGGAGGGGGCATAAAGTCAAGAGACTCAATCAGAAACGCACAGGATAACGGCGCTGACAAAATAATATGCTCCACAATCGCCGCTACCCAGCCGAATGTATTTTCTTACTGGCTGGAATGCTTCGGAAGCGAGACGATGATTTTCGGCGCAGACCTAAAAGGAGAAAAACTTGCGGTGAGAGGACGTAAAAGAGAGGTCGAAACACCGTTGGACGAATTAATCAGAAGCTATCTTTTGGAGGGAGTGAAATTTGTCGAAGTCGCTGATATTGAAAGGTCAGGCATGATGACGGGTCCGGCCATAGAATTTTACACCTCATTATCAGGAAGATACCCTCGAATTACAGTCATAGCGAAAGGTGGCGTGAGAAATATGGAGGATATCATCGCCCTGCAGGAGAAGAAGATCTACAACGTTGTAGTCGGCACGGCGATTGCAGAGGGGAATATCACAATGAAAGACATCGAGGATTTTTATGGCAGAAAAAACGACACAGAATAAACCGATTGTAGCTATCATCTACGACTTTGACGGAACGCTTTCCCCCGGCAATATGCAGGAATACTCCTTCATAAAAGCCATAGGAAAGGAAAAATCAGAATTTTGGCAGACGACCAACGAGATGGCGAGGACACAGGATGCCGATGGAGTCCTGATATATATGCTATATATGCTCGAAGAGGCCAAGAAGAAGGGAATATCACTCTCACGAGACAGCTTCCGCCGTTTTGGTCAGGGGGTCGAATTTTTCAAAGGAGTAGAAAGCTGGTTCAAAAGGATAGAAAAAATCGGGAAAAAAGAGGGGGTGATTGTAGAGCACTACATCAACTCCTCCGGCCAGTTGGAGATCTTAGAGGGAACTAAAATCGCAAAAGCCTTTAAAGCGATTTTCGCCTGCTCCTACTACTACAATCGTGCAGGAAACGCTATATGGCCGGCAGCAGCAGTAAACTATACCAACAAGACACAGTTCCTGTTCAAGATCAACAAGGGAATCCTCAATATCCACGATAGCGAGATGATAAACCAATCAGTACCCGAAGAGGAAAAGAGGGTAGCTTTCTCGAATATGATTTACCTCGGCGACGGAGAGACCGACGTTCCGTGCATGAAACTGACCAAACAGTTGGGAGGGACATCCATAGCCGTTTTCAATCCTGAAATCGAGAACAAGAAACGCATTGCAGAGCAGCTTCTTAAACAGAACAGGGTAAACTTCATCTGTCCGGCGGACTATAGCGAAGGGAGCAGGATAGAAAAACTCATCACCAACATTATCCGAAAGATAAAGGCCGATGATGAGTTGAGCAAATTATCCGAATAATATTAAGAATATCAGCGATTTATTTGCGCAATAGTTTTTCGTCTATGTAGTCGCTGATAATTTTGACGCACCTATCCATTCCCAATACGCTTGAATTCAGGCACATGTCATAAGATTCAGCCGCTCCCCAGACCTTAAAGGAGAAACTACCATAGTAGTCCGAGCGTTTTCTGTCGCCTTTGTCAAGCATTTCAGAAATTTTCTCATCAGAGAGTTTCTCTGTATCCTTGCCGAACAGGCCGCCTTTTCTCGCCCTCGCAATCCTGTCATTTTTATCGGCAGTGATAAAAACGTTCAGGCAATTAGGACAATCTCGGAGAATATAGTCAGCGCAACGCCCGATGAATATCGTTGACTCTTTTGCCGCAAGATCCAGTATCACATCGCTCTGTATCTTGAACAGCTTGCCTCCGCTAATAGAGTTAAACCCCATCACACTCGCTGTCATGCTTGCGAATGAGCTGAAATTAAAGTTATTGTGGAGATTCAGATTATTGTTCTCATCAGCGTTTTCAAAGAGTCCCTTGTCAAGGCCGCTCTCTTTGGCCGCCATATATATCAACTCCTTGTCGTATACGTTGATACCGTATTTTTTACCAAGAATACGGGCAAGTTCGAGACCGCCCGCCCCTATCTGACGGCCTATGTTTATATGAAAATAATTGTCTTTCATCGTCTAATTCTTTTCTGTGAATTCAATTTCAGTCTGTATTTCAGCAGTTTGCCTTGTCTGTGAGTCCTGGTTCTTAAAATGGTCTATCTGTCTCTTCAGCATGTATCCGGTGAGAACGCACGACAGCACATCCGAAATCGGAAGACTCCACCAGACACCCTTGATTCCCATAAACAAAGGAAGTATCAGGATAAGCGGAAGAATAAATAACGCCTGTCTTGTCAGAGACAGGAAAATCGCTTTCTTAGCGATGCCTATACTTTGGAAGAAATTAGTGGCTACCATTTGGAAACCTATAATCGGGAACGTGCAGAAATATATCCGCATGGCACCAGAACAGATATCCAACAGTTCATCATCAGTCGTAAATACCGAAGCGATGGTTCTCGGAAAAAGCATCGTGACTGCAAATCCGATTGAGGTAACGACAGTCGCACACAACATCGTGAGAATCAACGCATGACGCACTCTATCCACTTTTCTCGCACCGAAATTGTAGCCCACAATAGGTTGCATTCCCTGATTGAAACCCATCACGATCATGAATATTATAAATCCCAAGCGGTTGATGATTCCATAGGCTCCAATCGCCATATCACCTCCGTAAGTTTTCAGCTGCTGATTCAGAAATATCACTATGACACAGGCGCAAGCATTCATCAGGAATGGGGCGAGACCTATCGCAAAGATTTGTCCGATAATCCTTTTCTTGAGCTTATATATTCCCTTTTGAAGATGCACTAACATATTCTTGTTGGAGACAAGATGAATTACATAAAGCATCGCAAGGAACTGTGATATAACGGTTGCAATAGCGGCTCCTCTGATTCCCCATTTGAAGACAAAGATGAATATAGGATCAAGGATCGCATTTATAACCACGGTAAATATCGTCGCACCCATAGCTTTTTTAGGAAGTCCCAAAGCTCTTAATACGTTATTGAGTCCGAAATAAAGATGGGTTACGACGTTGCCTAAGAGGATAATGGTCATATACTCCTTGGCGTAAGGTGTAGTATTTTCGCTACCTCCGAAAAATACAAGTATCGGTTCGAGGAAGGTCAGGACGAATATCGAGAACACCAAGCCGCATATAATGTTCAGTACAAAGGAATTACCAAGAACCTCCTTTGTCGCCTGATAGTTCTTCTGACCGAGAAGAACCGACATAAGGGTCGAAGCGCCCACACCGACCAAAGTACCTACCGCAGCGCTGAGATTCATAAGCGGGAATGTCAGCGCCAATCCTGCGATGGCGTACGCCCCGACTCCCTGTCCGATGAATATGCTGTCACACATATTGTACAAGGATGAGGCTATCATAGCGACTATCGCCGGAACTGCATACTGTTTCAGCAACTTAGGTACTTTCTCTGTACCCAGCTCTGTCGGAATTACATTTGACATATTTATAACAACAACTTTATATATTTCATCACAATTCGGGCAATATAAGGGTCTGTACTGCTGAAAAAAAATACCGTAACGTTTTTTCCGCTCTCAAGTTTTTCTTATAATTGCATCCGCAAACGCCATCTTAGCTCAGTCGGTAGAGCGACGCATTCGTAACGCGTAGGTCTGGAGTTCGATCCTCCAAGATGGCTCTGAATCTGTACAATCATTCATACAGATTGTTAAAAACAGGGCGTGTTATCCAACACGCCCTGTCTGTTTTATGAAGCCCTGCCATGCGGCAATGCTCCATATATAATTACCAATTCAAGATCTTCTTGAAGTCATAAGCCTCAGGATCAGCGACATATTTCTTAGCCGCCTCATAATCCTCAGGTGTGATATACTGCATGATATAATCGAAAATCATATTGACCTTATCCTGGTGGATATTTACACCTCTTGGCGGGATCTTACCTGTTGCAGGGTCCTGCATATCCTTAAGGTACAATGACTTGACATTACCATTAAGATCCAGATAAACCATACATCCAGTTACACCGCTCGCAAAGAGTTTGTAGACTCCCATACCAAGCTCAGTGCAATACACAAGGTCGTAAGCATGAGGCGTGATACATCTTACTTCATATCCTATATCAACAGGTCTGCTCTTTGTGTTGAGTCCGAGCTGCTTGAGCTTGCCCTCAAGAATATCGTTGAACATCTGAGCCTTTGAAATCTTGCCTAATTCAGGGTGGCCGTGCTCATCGTAAGTGAATTTAACGCCGTAAGAGAGAAGTTCATCGCTTGAGAAGCTCTCGAATACACCCTCAGATATGATAATCGCACCGTACTCAAGTCCCATCAGCTTTCTCTTGATGATTGCGCAGATAGCCATGTTTACGATCTTCTCGACAGTAATCTCTGACTTGTTGAACATCTCAGGGATCACAATCATTGGATAGTGGTTGGTGTAACCTATCGCAAGCGCAAGGTGGCCGGCCGAACGACCCATAGCGGACACTACGAACCAAGTATGATTTGTCCTTGCGTCCTCATATATGGTAGCCGCGATCCTTGTGCCCTCTCCTTTTGCGGACTGATATCCGAACGTCGGGATATTCTGCGGAAGCGGAAGATCGTTGTCGATTGTCTTAGGAACGTGGATGTTAGAAATCTTGTACTCTTTAGCCGCAAGGAATTTTGCGATTCTGTTAGCGGTAGAAGCGGTATCATCTCCACCGATTGTTACAAGAAGCTCGATATTGTTGTCTCTGAAAAACGAAAGATTAAAGTTCTTGTCAAAATCCTCCTGAGTAGGTTTGAACCTGCTCATTACCAAGTATGAACCGCCTCTGTTGAAGATAGCGTCAGCTTTGATAAAATCCAAAACCTCATAGTTAGGATCAGGAGAGAACAATCCTTTGTAACCGCCGTGCAGACCTAACACTCTGTAACCATTTCTTATAAATGTCTTCGTAATTGAACCTACCACCGTATTCATTCCCGGTGCAGGGCCTCCTCCTGTAAGAATAACGATAGATTTTTGCATAATTTCATTATCTTCTAAAACCGCTGCAAAGGTAGAATTTTTATCAAAATATTGGCTACCTTTGGGGGTTAAGTTAAAAATATGGGCAACTTGGAGGCAAAACAGAGAATAGATGCGCTCAGAAAGGAGTTGGAGGAGCATAACAGGAGGTACTATGTCGATAACAGGCCGAGTATTTCCGACTATGACTTTGACCTGCTTATGCAGGAACTCATCCAGTTGGAGAACCTGTACCCCGAATACATATCGGAGGACTCCCCTACCCGCAAGGTGGGAAGTGATTTGGAGACCGCAAGCTCATTCAGGCAGTACCCTCACAAGCACCCGATGCTCTCACTTGGAAACACTTATAATGTCGAAGAGCTCAGGGATTTTGACAACAGAGTCCGCAGACTGACATCTGAACCTTTTACATATAATTGTGAGCTGAAATTCGATGGAACAGGCATCAATTTATTGTATGTCAACGGAATACTCGTAAGAGCCCTTACAAGAGGAGACGGCACGGTAGGTGATGATGTCACGAAAAACATCAGAACCATAAAACAGATTCCCCTCAGACTCAATGAGGGAAGCGGATATCCGAATGTGTTCGAGATCAGAGGGGAGATATACATGCCCTTCGAAGCGTTTGACAGACTGAACGCCGAGAAACAACTTAACGAAGAGCAGGGATTCGCGAACCCGCGCAATGCGGCGGCAGGTTCTCTTAAAATGCTCAACTCCGCCGATGTCGCCAAAAGAGGGCTGCAATGCGTTCTGTATCATCTGATTGCTGAAGATTTCGATATAGCGGAACACAGCGAGGCGCTTGCGGCGGCAAAAAGATGGGGTCTCCCGATTTCTGAATATTCCAAAGTCTGCGACAACATAGACGAAGTTATCGACTACATAAACAGCTGGGACTCAAAGAGAAGGGAGCTTCCATTCCCGACAGACGGAATGGTTGTCAAAGTCAACCGCTTCTCGATTCAGAAAAGTTTGGGTTACACCTCAAAGACCCCCCGTTGGGCCGTAGCTTATAAATTCAAACCTGAACAGGAACTTACGAAAGTGCTGTCCGTTGACTATCAGGTCGGCCGTACTGGAGCGGTAACGCCTGTAGCGAACTTGGAACCTGTACTGCTCAGCGGCACGATTGTAAAAAGGGCTACTCTCCACAATGCGGACCAGATGAAACTTCTGGATCTCCATATAGGAGATTACGTTTACGTGGAAAAAGGCGGAGAGATCATTCCGAAAATAACCAAGGTGGAACTCTCTAAAAGAGAACCGTTTGCGATGGAAACTGTCTTTCCCGCAAAATGCCCTGTATGCGGTACTCCTCTGATAAGAGACGAAGATGAGGCCAAATTTTTCTGCCCTAATACAGAGAACTGTCCGCCTCAGATCGAAGGGCGTTTCCTACATTTCTGCGGGAGAAAGGCGGCAGACATCAACCTTGGTGAAGCTACTGTACATCAGATGTTTGAACGAGGTTATATCAGACACTTGGAAGACCTGTACAGTCTCAGCGACCTTCAGCTCCTCTCTTTGGACAAGTGGAAAGAGAAGTCTCTTCTGAATTACAGAAAGTCTCTTCAAGAGAGCCGGAAAGTTCCATTCAATAAGATTCTGTTCGGGCTCGGAATACGCTCCATCGGTGAGACGACCGCAAAAAATATTGCAAGCCGCTTTAAAAGCATTGATGCGCTGCAAAAAGCCACTAAGGAAGAGTTATTGGAAATCAACGATATTGGCGAAGGGGTCGCTGACTCGATAATGGATTTTTTCAAGGTTGAAGCGAATCTCAATACAATAGCCAAGCTCAAAGAGGCAGGGCTTCAGTTTGAAGCTGTCGGGCAGGCGACGGTAAGCGATGAGCTTAAAGGTATGACCATCATGATAACAGGCAACTATTCCATTCCTCGTGAGACCATGAAACAATATATTGAGGCTCATGGGGGAAAAGTCGGCAGCTCTGTAACTTCAACCACGACTTATCTTTTGGCGGGTGCGAAAGCGGGAGAAGCGAAACTTGCCAAGGCGAACAAACTCGGTATTCCGATCATAAGCGAAGAAGAATTCTATAGAATTGCGTACAAGGGAGAAGGAGCCGATCATGCGGGACGTTCATCAACAGACATTGTTATCGATAGCGGTAACGCCGTGCCGATCACCAAAACAGAACAGATAAAACATGACAATAACGACGAACCCACCCTGTTTTAGATAGAAATAATTGAATATTAGACAAATAGATATTACAAAGGAAATGAGAACTTCAAAAGTTACAGACAGAATCA
>CAMGTS010000003.1 GCA_946062035.1 uncultured Bacteroidales bacterium | reverse complement strand
GAGCCGATATAAATATATTCTGAGCCGTTACCTTACTCCGGAGATAGATGGAGAGTGCATTGAAAAGTTCGCATCTGCTGGTTTTTATCCATGCACCGGATATTTTATGACACGAGGTCTTGGTGATGCAGTTAAGCAGCTTGCGAAAGATACCGGCTTTGGAGCGAAGATATTCCTGAAAAACATTCCGATCGCAAGTGAGACACGCCAAATGGCGGAAGAGATTGATATTGATGTGATTACAGCCGTAATAAATGGAGGCGACGATTATAGGACGCTCTATGTCGTCCCGTTGGACAAGCACGAGGCTTTTATCAAGGAATTCAAAGAAGCGGATGTGATCGGGCACCTTTGCGCCGCTGAAACGGAAAATCCTGCGGATAGTTGCAGTCTGATTACTCCTGAGGGGAATTCGATTGCTATTCAGGCCCAGGGTTGGTAGGTTGTCAAGTAGATTATTTGCTATATATTTGGGCAGCGGATGTTTGAAAACATGGAAAAAGAACAGTACAACATAGATAAAAGCGGAAAGAATCTCATTGCGGAGATAACAGAGCAGGAGTACAAAGAGGGTTTTGTCTCAAATGTCGAGCAGGAGTTCGCCCCAAAGGGGTTGAATGAGGAGATCATACGCTTGATTTCAGAAAAGAAAGGTGAACCGGAGTGGCTCCTCGAATTCCGTCTCAAAGCGTTTGAGAAGTGGAAAAGTATGGATGTTCCTGATTGGGCGCATCTGAAGTTGCCTAAGATAGATTATCAGGACATTATATACTATGCCGCACCCAAAAGCAATAATCCTGTAGCAAAGGTGGATGGTACAGATGGTGTCGAGGGATTAGAGGGCGAGCTTGATCCTGAACTTGAGGCTACCTTTGAGAAATTGGGGATTCCTTTGAAAGAACGTGCTGTACTCGGTGGTGTGGCGGTCGATGCGGTGTTTGATTCGGTTTCTGTAAAGACTACATTCAGAGAGACTTTGGCAGAAAAAGGAATTATTTTCTGCTCGTTTTCAGAAGCGGTGAAGAACTATCCTGACCTTGTCCGGAAATATCTTGCAAGTGTTGTCCCGATCGGTGACAATTATTTCTCCGCACTTAATTCAGCCGTGTTCAGCGACGGTTCGTTCTGCTATATACCGAAAAACACACGCTGTCCGATGGAGCTTAGCAGCTATTTCCGCATAAACGCCTCTGGAACAGGTCAATTCGAGAGAACATTGATTGTCGCCGATGAGGGCTCTTATGTGAGTTATTTAGAGGGGTGTACAGCACCGAGAAGAGACAAGGCGCAGCTTCATGCGGCAGTTGTGGAGATAGTCGTGAAACAGGATGCTGAGGTTAAGTATTCGACGGTCCAGAATTGGTATCCCGGCAACAAAAAAGGCGAGGGAGGTATTTATAACTTGGTGACAAAGAGAGGATTGTGTGACGGAGATAATTCGAGGCTTTTCTGGGCGCAGGTTGAAACGGGAAGTGCCATAACATGGAAATACCCGAGTACGATCCTAAAAGGAGACAATTCCACATCTGAGTTTTACAGTGTAGCTGTTACAAATAATTACCAGCAGGCTGATACCGGTACAAAGATGATCCATCTCGGAAAAAACACACGAAGCAGAATTATCAGCAAAGGCATATCGGCGGGCTGCAGCGAAAACAGCTATAGGGGATTGGTGAAGGTTCTGCCGAAAGCGACAGGTGCAAGAAACTTCTCTCAGTGTGACAGCCTTCTGCTTGGAAACAAATGTGGCGCACATACATTTCCTCATGTCGAAAGCGCAAACCAGAGCGCCATTATAGAGCATGAAGCTACAACATCGAAAATCGGTGATGACCAGCTTTTCTATTGCCGCCAGAGGGGAATAAAACAGGAAGACGCTGTGGGGCTGATAGTTAACGGATATGCAAGGGATGTGTTGAATAAACTCCCGATGGAATTCGCGGTTGAGGCTCAGAAGCTTCTGCAGGTTTCTTTAGAGGGTAGTATTGGTTAGATGATATGATACAGACTTATATACAGGCGATTGCTGATTTTTTCTCAATAGAGAACGTATTGTTTGTTTTATGGGGGCGCTCTATAAGCGCACTTGAATTGTTCTCTACACTGACGGGACTTTTGTGTGTGTTCCTTGCCGTGAGAGGAAAGGTCGCTAATTTTTGGGTAGGATACTTGTATAATATCCTGTTATTCTGCCTGTTTTTGCAGATAAGAACTTACTCGTCGATGTTGCTTCAACCGATATCGCTGTGTATTAACTTTTTCGGGCATTACCGTTGGACGCATCCTAAGAAAGGTGAAGAGAACGACAGAAAGCAGCTGAAAGTGTCAGTATTCAATAACGGACAAAGAGCGATGGTATTGGCTGTTATCATGATATTTATGTTTGTCTGGGGCTACTTCCTCAGCAGAATAGATGTATGGTGTCCTGCGATGTGCCCTAATGCCGCGACCATGCCGTATTTTGATGCGTTTGTCCTTGGAACGGTTCTTATGGCGCAGTATCTTTCCGCACAGAAGAAATTAGATTGCTGGGGGTGTTGGCTGATAGCGGATACCGCAAACATAATTCTCTATCTCAGAGCGGGTTTGGGCATAATGCCTATAGTATACGCCGCATATATTATGTTGGCGATAGGCGGATTTATGATGTGGTATAAAGAGTACAAAAAAGATAAAAAATCATAAAAGAGTATTATGGATAATCTTTTGGAAATAAGAAATTTACACGCTAAAGTGGCGGACAAGGAGATTCTCAAGGGAGTGGATCTTGTCATAAAGCCGGGCGAAGTTCATGCTATAATGGGGCGTAATGGCAGCGGAAAGAGTACTCTCTCTGCCATTCTTGCCGGAAATCAGAACTATACGATAACAGAGGGAAGCGTAACATTTATGGGACGTAATCTATTGGAAATGAGTCCTGAAGAAAGATCTTGGGCGGGGGTGTTCCTCGGATTCCAGTACCCTGTCGAGATTCCGGGAGTTACCAATGTCAACTTTATGAAGACTGCGGTCAACGAACACAGAAAACAAAGGGGATTAGAGCCATTGAGTGCCGCAGAGTATCTCAAAATGATGCGCGAGAAGATGGCTGTCGTGGAGATGGATCCGAGTTTCTCTTCGAGAGGGGTGAATGTCGGGTTTTCCGGTGGAGAGAAAAAACGTAACGAGATTTTCCAGATGGCAATGCTTAATCCGAGCCTCGCGATTCTGGACGAAACAGACAGTGGGTTGGATGTGGATGCGCTCAGAATAGTAGCGAATGGTGTCAACAAGTTGAAGACAAAAGAGAATGCATTTGTGGTAATCACTCACTATCAGAGACTTTTGGACTATATTGTTCCGGACATCGTTCATGTGTTGTATAAAGGCAGAATCGTGAAGACCGCAGGTAAAGAACTTGCGAAGATTGTTGAAGAGAACGGGTACGACGAGTTTGAAAAGTAAAATGGCTAACGATCAGTTTAAATATGTTCCGCAACAGTTGTTTGCTTGCAGCGTCCCTATAAGTAACGCTAAGCAGTACTATGTTGTTGACGGTTTGTTGACCAACGGTGATGATCTGGTAAAGAATACCAAACCGCATTACGAAGACATATCAAGCATAGAGAGATCTTTCAAGGTCCATTCGAGAATGGAAACCATAAATGTGGGTCTGCCTATGCCGGATGAGGAATCTTCCAATGCTGTTGAAGTCGTGCTTCCTGCCGGCAAGGTACAAAAGGAGCTGATTCAGATTATATCAATCAGAAATAATGCTTCAGAAATCAAGTATGATCTTAATGTGCGTGCGGAAAAGGGAAGTTGCGCCACGGTCATTCTCTGCTGTCATACTTTGATGGACAAACGCTGTTCGACAGTAGAGTGTATCAATATAAAAGTCGAAGAGGGGGCTTCATTGACTTTGCTTGCTCTTCAGAATGAGAATGAACTTGCGGCCCGTGACACTCACGTCAGTATCCTTTTGGAGAAAGGTGCGACCTTGAATATGAATAATATAACACTTCACGAAGGGTGCGTGACAAACAATATAACCGCAGTTTTGGGAGGAGAGGAGGCGGAATGTAATCTTAATGGATTGTATCTTGCTGATGGCGAGAAAGTCGTCAATACTCAGATAAATATCCTGCACGCCGTTCCTAACTGTCGCAGCAATCAATTGTTCAAGGGTATTCTCGGAGGAAATTCCAAATCCGATTTCGGCGGGGAAATAATCGTAGCTACGGACGCACAGGGAACGGAAGCGTATCAGGCGAACAACAACCTTCTTGTTAGTGACGGTGCAAGGGCTTTGTCACAACCTCACCTGGTTATTTATGCCGATGATGTAAAATGCTCTCACGGGTCTACCATCGGTACTGTGGGTGATGAAGAGATGTTTTATATGCGTTCACGCGGAATATCGGAGGCTGAGGCACGTGTTTTACAGCAACAGGCTTTTGCTGGAACGGTACTTGAGAAGATAAGCAATCCGGAACTTCGCGAAAGGTTGTCATCTCTTGTTGAAAGAAGACTTAGGGGGGAGTTTACAAAGTGCGGAAGTTGCAGTAAACATCGCTGCTAAAGCGTTGTAGATATCAGAACGACAAAGCGCTGCTCAAGTGATTCACATCATGTTGGCAGCGCTTTTAAGTAATACTAAAACCTAAACCTACACACTAAAGATGTAAAAGCGTTTACAAACGTTGCATCAGAATCATAACTTTTTTCTCTAAGGTTACGGCGCAACAGAAAAAACGGATTTTCGCATTGATTTTGCGCAATTATTAAAGCACGTATCGTGCATGTATAATAGTTTTTTGTATCTTTAACTCCCAAATACGAAAAACAAAACAATGAAATCAGGAAAAATACTGTTGTTTGCAGCGATTACCGCTTTGTTAGCCGCTTGTGCTTCCCCAAAGGATGTGGTTTACATGCAGAATGCGGCAGAAATTTCGAATCAGCAAATATCCAATTATCAGGATGTTAAGATAAAATCAGATGATTTGCTCTCCATTATGGTCAGCAGCAAATCACCGAAGGCTTCAGCTATTTTCAACTTGGTAAGCACCGATTATCAGATTGGAGCTACCGGCGCAAGAGTCGGGCAGTCGAGAACCATCGGATATCTGGTTGACAAAGAGGGAAATATAGATTTTCCTATACTTGGAAGGTTGAAAGTTGCGGGAATGACACGCAGCGAACTTTCTATGATGTTGAAAAACAAACTCGCTGAAGATGAGATGTTGAAGGATGCGGTCGTTACCGTACAGTTCCAGAATTTTAAGATATCTGTTCTCGGAGAAGTCAACAAACCAGGGCAGTATTCAATAGAAACAGACAGAGTGTCAATCCTTGATGCTGTCGCGATGGCTGGTGACCTGACTATTTATGGAGTCAGAGACAGCGTGATGGTCGTAAGGGAGAATGACGGAAAAAACATGGTGATGTTCGCCAACCTTCTCGACAAGAGCTTGTTGAACAGTCCGGCGTTTTATCTTCAGCAGAACGATGTCGTATATGTGAAACCTAACAAAATAAAGGCGCAACAAAGTGGCATCAACCAGAATAATAATGTAAGCGTTTGGTTGTCAGTTGCGTCTGTGCTTACTTCAATTTCAGTATTGCTTTTCAAATAGACGGTAAATGGAAGAGAAAAACTATTCAAAGTACAGTGGCACGAACGAGTCTCAAGAAGTGCTGAAACTGAGAGATATCCTGAATATATTCTGGTACAACAGATTGTGGTTTATCATAAGTGTTGTGGTTTGTCTGTTTTTGGGAGCTCTTTATATCCTTAGGACTCCTAAAACTTATTCTAAGTCCGCTACTGTTTTGGTCAAGAACCAAAGAAAGGGAGGAGGTATATCCCAAGCCGCAATATTTCAGGATATGGGAGCTATGGGATTCGGTAATTCCGATGTCAATAACGAGTCGTACATATTCAAGTCAACCAAACTTATGCGTAAAGTGGTTGACAAGTTGGATTTGGATGTGAATTATATCCATAAGAACGGCCTCAGAAAAGTTCCGCTCTATACGAGTACTCCTGTAAAGGTTGTTTTCTTGAGCGCCACAGACGCTCCTTACTCGTTCAGGATGCTTCCCAAAAATGATGGCACCGTAAAGATTTATGATATCAAAAGCGATCTTGAAAAAGGGAAACGTTTTGATGATATGACTGTAGGGCTGGCGGATACGGTAAGTTCTCCAATGGGGGATATTGTACTTGTGCCGACAGAGTCTTATTCGCTTTATGAGGGGAAAGAGATCCGTGTTACAAAAAACGCTTTTGAAAAGACTGTTTTGGCGTACAAGGCGAAACTTAACGTTTCTATACCAGACAAAATGGCGACGGTAATATCCCTCTCTATTGTTGATGGAAATGTAAACAGAGCCGAAGATGTCCTTAACTCCCTGATAGACGCATACAACGAGGAGGCTATTGAGGATAAAAACAAGGTGTCTCACGCTACAGATGAATTTATCGCCGACAGACTTATCGTTTTGAACAGCGAACTTGGCGCAGTCGATGAAAATATCGCCGGATTCAAGAGTTCTCAGGGTCTTACCGATGTGACGACAGAAACAGGCGGTTACACCCAGCAGTCTACAAGCTATAAGATGACGGGCCTGAACTTGGAAAACCAGTTGAGCATGGCCCGCTACATGCAGGACTTCTTGGATGATCCTAAAAACGCCAACACGCTGATACCTGCGAATATCGGTTTGGATGCCGCGATAGAAAACCAGATTACGACATACAACAAGACTTGGTTGGAAAGGGATGGGCTTCTTGAAAGCAGTGGCGAAAACAACCCGCTTGTATTAGATTTGACCTCACAACTCGGACCTCTGAGACACAGCATTGAAACAGCTGTGAAAAACGCTGTAGCGTCATTGTCGTTGCAGGTGAGAAATGTCCGGCAGAAAGAGGCGGCGACAAGTGGTAAGGTTTCGGCAATCCCTCAGGCGCAGAAATATCTTATTTCCGTCGAACGCCAACAGAAAATCAAAGAGGAACTATACCTCTACCTTCTCAACAAAAGAGAGGAGAATTCACTTACACTTGCTATAACAGAGAGCAGTATCAGGGTTGTCGACAATGCTCAGGGACCTCAGAAACCTATTTCTCCAAAAAAATCCATGGTTATGATGATCTCCCTTATATTGGGGCTTGCGATTCCTGCCGGCATATTCTGGATGCTTAATGTGTTGGATATATATGTCAGAAACAGGAAAGACATAGAAGATGTCGTAAGCGCTCCGTTCCTCGGAGAAATCCCTAAAAAAGCTAAGATGTACGGGCACAGTGTTCTTGTTCGTGATGATGGTCGAGACGCCATTTCCGAGGCGTTCAGAATCATAAGGACGAACTTGGATTTCATTAATATAGGAGACAATGCCAAGAAGGTCGTAATGTTCACATCGTCCAATCCTGGTAACGGAAAAACATTTGTGTCAACCAACTTGGCGACAAGTTTTGCCCAGGCGGGAAAGAAAGTCCTTCTTATTGATACCGACTTGAGAAAAGCCACTATTGAGACGGTTTTAAAAGAGAATGGCATAATGACGACTAATACGGCGGGTCTTACTTCTTATCTGAGTGGTAGGGTTCACAATGTTGAAGAGCTTGTCAATAAAAACGTATTTGCCCAGAACTTGGATGTGATTCTGTCTGGTCCGATTCCGCCTAATCCTGCAGAACTTCTTATGAATGAGCGTTTTTCTTCTATGTTGGAAGAGTTGAAGAGCAGATACGACTATGTTTTCTTAGATAATGTCCCTCTCGGTGTAGTGGCCGATGCCAATATTGTCAATAAGTTGTGCGACATAACAATTTATGTAATCAAGGCCGGCCTTATGGACCGCAGACAATTGCCTGATGTGGAGAAGCTTTACGTAGAAAAGACATTGAACGGTATGTGTGTACTGCTGAATAATGTGGATGTTACAAAAGCCGGTTATGGCTACGGTTATGGTTATGGCTACGGTTATGGTTATGGCTACGGTTATGGTTACGGGGCTGAGGATTCGCATATTTCAAAAAAATCCATATTGGATAGGGTCTTCAAGCGTTCATAATTTTCCGCATTCAGTCGGTGTAATATTTTATTTTCTGTAATATGAAATCTTTAGATGCCTTGTTTTTCAAGTTCGTGCGATGCGGCCTTTGGAACAAGGCATCTGCCATTGATAGTATCCCCTCTGAGATGGAATGGAAGCAGTTGTTTGTTCTATTTCGTCAACAGGCGGTCTCGGGTATTTTTGTTTCGGCGTTGGAAAATCTGAAAAAAGAAGATGTGCCTGAAGCGATAAGGATGAAAGCGGCGTTGAGTGCTGTCACTTTGGAAAAAGCTAATGCAAAGTTGAACAAGGCTCTTGCGGAGGTGGGTAAGATTTTCGACGAAAATGGAATCCTGTATACGGTAGTAAAAGGTCCGAGTGTCGCACAATGTTACGATAAACCTTTATGGAGGGCACCAGGTGATATAGACTTGTTTATGCCTCATGATTCTTATGAGAAAGCAAAACAGATTATAATACCTCTTGCTGACAGTGTAATGAAAGAGGGGGTAAATGTAAAACATTACGCATTTTTCTATAAAGGGGTGGAGTTCGAATTGCACGGAACGATGTTTACCCAACTTTCTAACCGAATTGACAGCACCCTACTTTCCCTCCAAAATAAGATGTTCTTGGAAAGGTCTCTTAGAGAATGGGATAATAATGGCTACAGGGTATTGTCTCCCGGGATAAATGAGGATGCCGTAATATTGTTTACCCACTTTGTAAAGCATTTCTTCAAAAAAGGTCTTGGATTAAGGCAGGTTTGCGACTGGAGCCAATTCCTCAACCGCTACTATGACAAATTGGATATTGATAGGTTGAAAGTTGAAATAAGAGAGTTGGGCCTTATGAGCGAATGGGTCGCTTTCGCTTCGTTCGCAGTGGATTTTTTAGGACATCCTTCGGACAAAATGCCTTTTTACAAGGGTGGAAAATCAAATAAGGCGAGAAGAATATGGAAGTATTTGAAAAGGGTTGGGAATTTCGGTCAAATACGCCAGGATTTGAAACCGATAAACAGTACTCCTTATTTTGTAAGAAAGGCAAGTTCTTTTTTCGCCATGCTCAAGGATGTTGTCGAACACACATTGCTCTTTCCGTTGGATTCGATCTCTTTCTTTTTTTATTATCTCCCGCATGGGTTTATGTATGTTGTAAGAGAGAAAATCCTGCGTCAGAAGACATGATGTTTTAATCTGAATTTATGTCAGGCGAAGCTTTTTGGCTTGAGACTTGTAGTGTAGTGCATATACGATGAAATTTAAAGTAAATTATTGAATATGAAAGAATTAAAAGGAACAAAGACAGAGAAGAATCTGTTGGAAGCATTTGCCGGCGAGTCAATGGCACGCTGCAAGTATGATTATTTTGCATCTAAAGCCAAGAAAGACGGATTCGTCCAGATGGCCGCAATTTTTGAAGAGACAGCTCTCAATGAGAAAGAGCATGCAAAACTTTGGTACAAGTATTTGCACGGAGGTAGTGTAGCCGCTACTGCGGAAAACCTTTTGGCTGCCGCAGAGGGTGAAAACTACGAGTGGACAGATATGTACGACAGAATGGCTAAAGAAGCTGAGGAAGAGGGTTTCACCGAAATAGCCGCAAGATTCAGACTTGTCGCTGAAGTAGAGAAGCGTCACGAGGAGAGATATCGTAAACTTCTTCAGAACGTGAAAGATGGCTTGGTGTTCTCTAAGGAGGGCGATGCAGTATGGCAGTGCATGAACTGTGGACATATCGTAATCGGAAAGAAGGCTCCTGAGGTATGCCCGGTCTGCAACCATCCGCAGAGTTATTTCCAGATTAAACCGGAGAATTATTAAGAGATAAAACGAAATGAAGAAATTCTTTTTAAGTGTGGCGATACTTGTCTCAAGTGTCGCCATATCTTTTGCCCAGAGCAAAGGAAGGGTTTTTAATGACAATTGCTTTGCTATTATTGCGGGAAAAGATGCGACAGCCGATGGCAGTGTCCTGTTTGCCCACAACGAGGACGATGATGGCGAGCAGATGCTCAATTTTTATATTGCGGGTGGTTCAGACGGCGTTGCCCGCTACCTTTGGGCGGAGTTTCCTGGGATGACACAGGCAGATTCGTATATAAATGAATATGGTGTGGCGGTAGCTTCCGATTACTGTCCGAGCAGGGAGGATAGGTTTGATTGTACCGACGGCGGTGTCTTGTATGAAGTTCGCCAGACTGTAGCGAAATATGCGACATCCGCACGCCATGCTGTATCTCTTATCGGTCAGCTTGTTGAAAAAAGAGGGTACAATTCTACAGGCAGAACCTATTCCGTAGCCGACAGCAAAGAGGGCTGGGTCGTTTCGGTGGTCAAGGGAAGACATTGGGTCGCAAAGAGGGTTCCGGACGATCAGGTGATGAGTATTCCTAACTACTACACGATAACAGATGTCAACCTTGCTGATACCGCTAATTTTGCTGGTTCACCGGATATAGTCTCTTATGCGATTGAAAGAGGATGGTATGATCCGTCAGAAGGTGAATTTAATTTCAGGAAAGCATACGGTCTGCCACAAAGAACTTTTCTTGCCGCAAACAATCTCGGACGTCATGCAAGGGTGTTGGCCTTTTTGAGTGATGGCCAATACAAATACGATCCGAAGACGCTCGACTTTTCAATAGTTCCGTCACGCAAACTTACGGTGCAGGATATGATAGACGCTTTGTCATTGCACAAGGACGCATCGATCGGAAAATCGCAGGTATGTGTTGACGGTGAGAACTCAGGAAGCGCAATAGGGTCTCAGGAAGAGTTTTGTGCCCTTGATGGCGGTAATACCGGGCATAACGGTAGTGTCTGCAACGATAATACAGTTCTTTCTACTGTTTTTCAGTTGAGGGGATGGCTTCCCAAAGGAATAGGAAACATTGCATGGATGTGTGCAGGAAAACCTTGTGTCGGAATATTTGTTCCTTGGTATCTCGGCGCTGACAAAGTTCCTGTCGGTTGGAGTCGCTTTGCTGATTGGAAAGAGGCGGAAGAAAAGCATTTGAGCGATGCCGAAAACAAGCGGAAAAATTATCCGGATGGAAAATATTGGGAGGTTGTAGATCGTTGGAACAAGATTTCAGAAGACTACAAAGCGTACGTCGAGGAGCATGGTATGGAACGTGCGGAGATGCAGCTTGAGCTTTACGACTATGTCGAGCTGATAGACAAGACTCTCGTAGGCATACCGGAGGCTGACGCGACCGCTCTCATGAATCAGGTGATTGAAATCCTGTATAAATAATCAAAGAGAAGAGTTGTTCTCAAAAAGTCCTTGCAACAGTGCGGCATGTTTCTTTTTGGGCAGAAGTTTGCCGATCTGATGATAGAATGTGGTCAGACGATGGAAATCACTGCCGGTATATGTATACCAGCCTTTTTCCAATAAGTCTATAGCTTTGGCATAGACGCGTTTACCATAATATCCGGTCAGTGACAGATAGTTAAGCTGAAACTCTATACCCCTTTGGTGCAACCTCGTATAATCTTCAGGCCCCATGTATTCGTATCTCTCGGGATGCGCAAGAATGGGGCTATATCCTTCTACTTCAATTTCATAAAGGATAGTGTCCATATCGATCGGCGGAGCGAAATATGAGGTCTCTACAAGAATGTGTCTGCCATCCGAGTAGGTTAGCATATCATGATTCTTTACCTTTTCAAGAAGTCCCTTATTCATCATATATTCGGCGGCAAGACGAATGTCGATATCGCCTTTATAGAACTTTCTGAAAATCTCAAACTTTGCTTTCAGATGGGCGTTGGAATAACCGCCGAGTCGTTCTTGCGAAAATTCCGCACCAATGCCGCTTTCGAATGCAGTATATTCTTCCTGCTGTCTGCTCACTTCATAATCAGAGGGCAAAATTCCTTCGAATCTCGTGGAAAAATCCTTTTCCAAAGGGGTTGCCGCATGAGTATACCCCTTATGAACCCCTGACGCATGATTGCCGCTATGGGAGTGATAGTGAGCGCCATAACTTTTTGCATCGACAACCGACCCGTCTACACTCATGGAGTGTGGGGTAAAATATATTCTTTTGACACCAGCCATCTGCTCTTTAGCCAAAAGCGCAAAACTATTCATCAGAACATCCATGCCGTCATCTACTCCAGGTAATAAATGGCAATGGATATCGGTTACGCCTTTAAGCAACGCCTCTCCGTGCGGTGTTTTATTAAAACTGAATAATCCAAACATAACGTCGCAAAATTACGCAAAAAACAATAAGTCGTATGATGGACGATGTTTGTGCTTGTTGAAAGGTGTTCTGATCGCAATTGTGGCACAAAGTTGGCTATACTTCCGACAGTTAGATTTTAGTATATGAAAAAAATGAACATCGCCTTCGTTGCCGGGCTTTCACTGATCGCAACGGTTTTTTCTGCGAATACACTTGCAGCTCAGAATAATACTACTCAACCGACATCTGTAAAAGACAGCGTGTCTGTTGTGGATGGGCTTAAACTGCCCGAGAACGCCGAAATTTATATCGACGGGAAACGCTCCTCAAAAGAGGAACTGGCAAAACTCAAGAATGAGGATATTGCATCTATGAACGTAACCAAAAACAGAAGCATAGAGAGAAAGGTTACGAAGGTCACCGAAAACGGGCAGGAGCTTCAGGAGACAACTGAAACAAAAGATGTTATAGAGATATATACCAAAAAGGGACTTAAAGCTGTAGAAGATGCCAGGCCGGATTTCAAGGGAAGCGTGGAAAGCAAGGTAATCAAGATAAGCACGGAGAGCGGAAAGATTGTCGCCGAAGGAATCGATGAGTCAACGGAAATTTACTTCGATGGCATAAGAATCTCGAAAGATGAAATGAACAAGCTTAACCTTAAGGATATAGACGGAATAGAGGTAAGCAGTTCTTCAAGTTTGGTTGACGGTAATAAGAATTCGAGAAGTATAATCCTTATCCACAGCAACCGCAGGTTCTGGTGGTAAACACGTATCCCCAGCCGGGTATTTTTTGCCGTTTATCGTTTGAATACCCCGAAAATGGCAGAACCGCTGCCAGTCATTGATGTATATAATGCCCCTCGGTTTAAGAATGAATCTTTGATCTTTTGCAACTCAGGATGTTCAGAGAATACCGGAGCTTCAAAATCATTTACGATTCTCCCTTGCCATTGTTCAACAGGGAGCGAAATCAAATCCTTCAACGGAGTGTTGCTTTTTGACGCTTTTGATCTTGGCGGAACAATCGAATAGGCGTGTCCCGTTGAGACATGTATTCCCGGAAATTCGACTTCAAACCGGTATTTTCCAAGAAAATCCTCAAAGTTCATCCCGGCTATATTGTCTATTGGTTCGAGTATTTCTCCC
Organism: uncultured Bacteroidales bacterium; assembly: GCA_946062035.1. Classification (GTDB taxonomy): domain Bacteria; phylum Bacteroidota; class Bacteroidia; order Bacteroidales; family UBA932; genus Egerieousia. Next base: position 5,149 of record CAMGTS010000003.1, on the reverse strand, counting down.
CTCCCCGTGCAAAGCATGGCTCCGGAATTAAGAAGAAAGAACGGGCAGTCGCTTCCGAGTTTTTCGGCGTAGCCTGTAAGGGTTGCGGTGTCAAGGTTCAAATTGAACATTTTGTTCAATTGTATCAGAGTGCAAACGCCATCTGAGCTTCCTCCGCCCATTCCCGCACCGACCGGAATATGTTTTTCCAACTCTATCCTTACGCTTGGAATCGGAGTATAGGCAGAGATTAGATGATATGCCTTGACGCAGATGTTGTCCTCAGGATTGCCCGGATAATCGATACCGCTCTCAATCATCTCAACCGCACCTGTCCCTGGTATTTCGCTTATTTTCAGCACATCACAAGTCAGACCGCTGTTTTTCGGACCGATTGGCAGGAATATGCTCTCTATCCCATGAAAACCGTCTTCTCTTGTTTCAAAGACATATAGTCCGATATTTATTTTTGCGCTCGGATATGAAATATAATCACTCTTCATTGTTCAGGTATTTGATGGTACGGGTCGGAATGTAGCTCATGATAAAACCGATGACGGCCACTCCCGCTATAATGACAAACACGTCACTCAATTTTATAGCGACAGGATAATAGTCAATGATAAAGTTTCCTGCCATTCTTATAAGTCCGAACTTTATCTGTAGACCGCAGAGAATCAATCCGATTACAAGTCCCGGGAGTGCCCCCGCAATACAAGTTATCCACCCATGAAGAGTAAACGCCGATCTGATGAGTGGCGTGTCAGCCCCGATTGTCTTGTAGGTTTTTATGTCGGACTTTTTTTCCAAAATCAACATTGACAGGCTTGCGAAAATATTGACAGACACGATTATTATGACAAAAAACAAGATAAGGTAAACGGCGATTTTTTCCGTTCTCATCATTTTGTAGACGGCTTCGTTCTGTTCGTATCTGTTTTTGAGTATATAGTCGGCATTCTCTGATTTCAAGAGTTTCTTGATAAACTTTTCGCTCTCTGCGATTCGTTTTGAAACAGTTCCTTCCGCTGCGAAAATTTCTATTTTGTTGCATTCGCTCCTTTCGTACTGGAAGAGTTCCCGTGCGGCATCCAGACCGATATAAATCAGGTCGGTTTCATCGCCTTGCAACGTGCTTATCACGCCTGAGGGGCGCATCCTTATGTTCATAAGGTTTTCCCATGGCGTAAGCAGGGAAATATCCTCTGTTCTTGACGGATAGAAAATTTCAAGAGGAGTGCTGAAAGTTGTCTTCAGCCGGAGTTCAGCGGCAAGAGACTCTGCTACAATCGCTTTTTTGAAGTCTCCGAATTGGAGTTCAAAAGCACCTTCAATGATATTATCCGTAACCTTTCTGATGGTCGTGTATTCATCAGGCACCCCTTTGATATGCGCAATGGTCTGCACCATATCGTATTGGATGTATGCGTTGTCTTCGATGACAGGACACCATGTAAACTCGCCTTTTCCGCTTGCGGCCTTGTGAATCTTGACAATTGTAGAATCCTCTGTGTCAAGTGATTTACCTGCTTTGGGAACTATTACAAAGTCAGGAGAGGAATTTTCATACATCTCTGAGATGATGGAATCAAATCCGTTATAGACAGAGAGAATGACAATGAGGGCAAGAGTTCCCAACCCTATGGCGCATGCGCTTACAACGGAAACAATGTTTATTACGTTGTGTCTCTTTTTTGAAAAAAGATACCGGCGAGCTATGAAGGTCGGGAATCTCATCTATTTGTGCAGAAGGTCGTCTATATGCTGCACGTAATCCAATGTTGTATCCTCAAAGAAACTTAGTTCAGGTACAATTCTAAACTGTTTGGCGACAATACGGCCAAGCTCTCCACGGATTGCCTTGTTTTTCTCTTCTAAGCTCTTCATGACAGCGTCACGCTTAGTGGAAGGGAAAACGCTGATATAAATCTTGGCATAGGATAAATCGGGACTCATGCGGACCTCGCTGACTGTCACAAGGGCTCCGTCAAATGCGGCCATTCCCTTGCTGCGGATGATTTCCGCCAAATGTCTCTGGACTTCGCGCTGAACTTTCTGCAATCTTTTGCTAACCTCTTCCATGCCTATTCGAATTTCAAGATGTAGTAGTTCTTTTTACCCTTTTGTATCAAGACATACTTTTCATCAATGAGGAAACCATCATTCAAGGCACCGTTGGCATCGGTGAATTTTTCTTTGTCGATACTTAATCCGTTGCCCTGAATCATCTTGCGGCACTCACCCTTTGACGGGAATATATCGGTTTCTACAGCAAGCAGTTCCAATAGTGGCAGCGTAAGTTTTTCCTTAGGCAGATTATATTTAGGAACGCCATCGAATACGGCCAGGAAGGTCCTCTCATCCAAATTCTTAAGCGCATCGATAGTGGCCTTGCCGAATAATATCTGTGAAGCCTCCAACGCCTGGTTGTATTCTTTTTCGCCGTGAACCATGATGGTGACTTCCTTCGCAAGTATTTTCTGCAAATATCTTTGTGCGGGATCTTTCCGATGTTCCTCTATAGCGGCCTCGATCTCCTCCCTTGAGAGCATCGTGAAAATCTTGATATATCTTTCTGCGTCTTCATCGCTGACATTCAGCCAGAACTGGTAGAAAGTGTATGGGCTTGTGTATTCCGCACTGAGCCAGATATTTCCTTTTTCAGTCTTGCCGAACTTCCCTCCGTCAGCCTTGGTAATTAAAGGGCAGGTCAATGCGTATACATCATTACCTGTGGTACGACGGATCAGCTCCGCACCGGTAGTTATATTGCCCCACTGGTCGCTTCCTCCCATCTGTAGCTTGCAGTTGTAATGCTCGTTAAGGTATTTATAATCATAGCCTTGCACAAGCTGATACGAAAACTCCGTAAAAGACATACCCTCACGCTCTTCGCCGCTGAGTCTTTTTTTGACGGAGTCTTTGCTCATCATATAGTTGACGGTTATATGCTTGCCGATGTCGCGGATGAATTCGAGGAAGGTGTAATCTTTCATCCAATCGTAGTTATTGGCGAGAATCGCACCGTTTTCAAAATCCAGAAACCTTGAAAGCTGCTTTTTGATGCACTCCTGATTGTGACGGAGAGTAGCTTCATCCAACAGGTTTCGCTCTTGGCTTTTCATTGATGGATCTCCAATCATACCGGTAGCTCCGCCCAATACCGCTATAGGTGTATGCCCACAAGCTTGAAAGTGCTTGAGTATCATGATGCTTACGAGGTGGCCGATGTGCAGGGAATCTGCCGTAGGGTCAATTCCCACATAAGCGGTTGTGGGTTCTTTCATCAATTGTTCTTCAGTTCCTGGCATCATGGAATGTATCATCCCGCGCCATTTGAGTTCTTCTACAAAATTCTTCATCGAATGATATTTACACAACTCTGCAAAAGTATTAAAATTACATATCTTTGTCAAAGATAGATTGCTTATGAAACAGATGTATAAATATTTTAAGGGTGTCGTCATATCAATCGCTTTGACGACGATTTCATTCTCCATACACGCACAAGTCAATCCCGCTTCAGCTCAGAAGACAGACCTGTCATCGCTTGCCGGGGTGGAGTGGGCTTCATCTCCGGTAGATTCTCTTGTTTTGGAGGACTTTAACTGGTGTAACCGCTATGTTTTGCCTGGTAATCCATGCTCAATGATTTCTGATGTCGAAAGGCTTCCCGTAGGAGATAGGGCGAAGAAATATTACAAATCCAAGTACAGGATGTTTATCACCCAGCCGATAGACCATAAGGATCCTTCCAAAGGGTTGTTCAAACAGCGTGTCACGGTTTGCTTTGCGGGTTTTAAAAGGCCGAATGTTATTGTTACAGAGGGATATGTCGCTCATAGCGGTCATCCTAACTATACAGAGGAATTATCCACAATTCTCGATGCGAACGTAATTGAAGTAGAGCATAGATATTTCAATGAAAGCGTTCCGTTTATGCAGGACGACTCCACGATTACATGGGAGACCCTGAATTGGGATTATATGACAGCTGAGCAGGAGGCTGCTGATTTGCACGAGGTTGTGCAGGCTTTGAGCCATCTCTTCTATAGCAAATGGGTTGCGACCGGTATAAGCAAGGGCGGGCAGAACTGTATGGCGTACGCTTCATTTTATCCAAAGGACTGCGCCGCATATGTCCCTTATGTCGGACCTGTTGCAAGGGCGGTGGTCGATGGCAGACACGAACCTTTCTTGAAAGATTCTACGGGCACGGTTGAGGACAGGGCGAAAATATTCGCATTCCAGAATGAAATACTATCTCGCAGAGCCTCTATGGAGAAACTTCTAAAAGAGTGGTCTGACAAACGGAATATTACTTACAATATCTCCATTCCTGAAGTTTTGGATTATACCGTGATGGAATTCCCTTTCGCCTTCTGGCAGTGGGGACGCAGCACATCCACAATCCCGGACTTAAAGGCGGGTGATAAGGAACTGTTCGATTATCTTGAGTTAGTCGCCGGTTCGGAATATTTCCAGAAATGGGATAGCAACGCCCCTTTCTTTGTTCAGGCTGCGAAGGAGTTGGGCTATTATGGCTACGACCCTAAACCATTTAAAGGCAAGTTGGTCGTTAAGAAAACAGACGATTATTTGCGCCGGATTTTCTTGCCGGGTCAACGCAAATTCAAGTTTGACAAATCATTATACAATCGCCTTACCGATTTTATCGCCACGACAGATACAAAGATGATGTTCATCTATGGTCAATGGGATCCGTGGTCAAGCGTAAGACCGGACAATCCGGGACATGAGAATATCAAGTATTACGTAGGTCCGGGAGGAAGCCATCGTGCGAGGATAAACAATCTTCCTGAGGACATGAAAAACGAGGCGGTTAAAACCCTCAAGGAGTGGCTCGGAGTCAAAGACTAAGGGGCTTGAAGGCAAATTGGAATAAAAACAAAATTTATATCCTTTTGCACTCCACTGAGATATGGTGTAATGGCTAGCACTACTGATTTTGGTTCAGTCAGCCCAGGTTCGAATCCTGGTATCTCAACAAAACATCTCAATAAAACTTCTCAACAAAAGGTCTTAATAAAAATTCACTTGAAGTACAGATTAAGTTCATCAGCGGTTTTGTTATCTGCGGTTTTCGCCGTGTTCTTTGCGGTTTCTTGCAGAAACAACAGTGTTCAGAAAAATTCTTCGGCTTTGCATC
>CAMGTS010000002.1 GCA_946062035.1 uncultured Bacteroidales bacterium | reverse complement strand
GATGTCTGATAAAATTTGACTTACTTTGCACCCCGTCAAACAGCCTGAACTAGGGCGCAATATATTATTTGGGGGAACTACACATGGCAGATATAGAGAATCTTGTAATCGTCGAGTCTCCGGCAAAAGCCAAGACCATAGAGAAATTCCTTGGAAACAAATACATCGTTAAATCGAGCTTCGGTCATATATGCGACTTGTCCAAAAAGAAGCTTGGAATAGACATTGAAAATGGTTTTGAACCGAATTATGAAGTTCTTGCCGACAAGAAGAAGGTTGTTTCGGAATTGAAAAGCCTTGCCTCAAAAGCCAAGACTGTATGGCTCGCGTCCGATGAGGACCGCGAGGGAGAGGCTATTTCGTGGCACCTTCAGAACACTCTGAAACTCAATGATGATAAGGCAAAACGTATCGTCTACAGGGAGATTACCAAAGATGCTATTCTGAATGCCATCGACAACCCGAGAAAGGTTGACATGAACCTTGTAATGGCGCAGCAGGCAAGAAGAGTCCTCGACCGTCTCGTAGGTTTTGAACTCTCGCCTATCTTATGGAAAAAGGTCCAGAGAGGGTTGTCGGCGGGAAGAGTCCAGTCGGTAGTCCTCAGGCTTGTTGTCGACAGAGAGCATGAGATTCAAGCCTTTAAGCCCGCCCCATACTATAGGGTGGTCGCATCGTTTCACCCGGAAACGGCAAAGTCAGGCATTAAATTGTCGGCTGTCCTGAACAGTAAACTTCCGACAGAAAAAGAGACTCTCGGATTTCTTGAAAAATGCAACAGCGGATGCACGTTCAAGGTCGATGAGATTGAAAAGAAAGAGATACGCAGATCCCCTGCACCTCCTTTCACGACATCGACCCTACAGCAGGAGGCGGCACGCAAACTCGGATTCTCTGTTTCACAGACGATGAGAGTCGCCCAGGCACTGTATGAAAGCGGTCTTATAACCTACATGAGAACCGACTCCACCAACCTCAGTTCTCTTGCGATAAACACGATCAAAGAAGTCATTACCGAGGATTACGGTTCAGAATATTCTAAGGTAAGACAATTCCATACCCACAGCAAGGGAGCTCAAGAGGCTCACGAGGCAATCAGACCTACCTACGCTTCAAACAGAACAATAAACGGAACTCCTCAAGAGAAAAAGCTTTACAATCTTATATGGAAACGTGCTGTAGCGTCGCAGATGTCTGATGCGGTTCTCGAAAAGACAACTATCAAAATAGGAGCTTCGGGTATCGATGAAAAGTTTGTATGTCAAGGAGAAAAAATGCTCTTTGACGGCTTCCTGAAACTCAGTTTGGGAGCAAAAGACGATGAGGAGAGGACAGAAGAAGGCGGACAGCTTCTACCTGAAATCAACGAAAACGACATCATGGAGGCTTTGGAAATCTCTGCAATACAAAGCTTTACACAGCGTCCGGCAAGATATTCCGAAGACTCGCTGATCAAGAAGATGGAAGAGCTTGGCATTGGACGTCCTGCCACTTATGCGACAACGATTTCCACTATAATCAGCAGAAACTATGTCGTCAAGGATACCCGTCAGGGAACTGAAAGAGAGTATGAGAAAATCACCCTGTCAGGCATATCACGGACTCCTGGCAGCGGCACTATAAATAAAAGCGTCCTCACTGAAACTACTGGCACCGAGAAGAACAAACTGTTCCCTCAGGATATAGGAATCTTGGTTACTGAATATCTCGAAAAGAATTTTGAGAAAATCATGGATTATGGCTTTACAGCCAATACCGAAGAGGAACTCGACCTTATCGCTGAAGGCAAATTGAAGTGGGACAAGATGATAGCCGATTTTTACGCTCCGTTCCACAACAAAGTCGATGAAACGACAAAAGACAAAGGGCATGTGAACGCCGAAAGAATTCTCGGGACAGACCCGGCGACAGGCAAACAGATATCCGTAAGATTAGGCAAGTTCGGTCCTATGGCGCAAAAAGGTCTCAACGAAGATCCTGAAAAGCAGTTTGCCTCACTTCACAAAGACCAGTCTATCGAGACAATCACCTTGGAGGAAGCCATGAAACTTTTCGACCTGCCTCGTAGGGTCGGAAAATTCAATGATAAAGAGATAGTCGCGGCAATCGGTCGTTTCGGCCCTTATATCAGGCACGACGGCAAGTTCGTCTCTTTAGGAAGAGAGTTCAGTCCATATACCGTGACAGAAGAAGAGGCGATCGCCCTTATAAAAGCCAAAGAGGAAAAAACCGCCAACGCCGTAATTAAAGAATTCAAAGAGCAAGATATTCAAATACTTAACGGAAGGTTCGGCGCATACCTCAAACACGACGGTGGAAACTACAAGCTGCCTAAGGGTAACAACGCCAAAGCTCCGGAGGACCTCACTTTGGAGGATTGCATGAAAATCATTTCAGAGACAACTCCGACAGGAAAAAGAAGGGTCGCTAAAAAAAGCACGGCAAAAACATCCGGCAGCACAGCCAAAAAGAAAACCACAAGAAAAGCAACCAAGAAAGAGTAATGAGAAAGTCGATAAACAATTCTATTATAGATAGTTATAATAGTCTGTACTCTAATCCTTCCGCAGCGGAAAAAGTTGAAATAACATCCGCCGGTTCGTTTCTGAACGATTCGGCAAAAAAGGGAGCACAGCCGGTAAGAGTAGTTTTGTGCGACAAGGGTATTACCGATTTTCAGGAGTTCATCAATAAAAAGACTTTCTCCGCAGCTTTTATAACTTCTGGTGCGAAACTGACTGACGGATTGGTTTCAAGAATCAAGAAATCAATGAATATCAGCGTTATAGGGCTTCAAAAATATTTATTCGACCCTCAGTTGGCGATTAAGTTGAACAGTGCGGGAGCGGAATGTCTGAGATTAGGAGAGTTCAGAAATGACTTCACATTATGCGAGCCTCTTTTGAGGGAAGCCGAGTACATTTTCCTTGATATGAGTTCTGTCAAGTCAGCCGATTTTCCGATAGACCTCAACTCCGGAAATCCCAATGGTTTCACTTCGGACGAAATATGCCATGTCGCACGATATGCAGGCTTTTCATGCTCATTGAAAGCGGTTTTCATCTATGGAATAGATGAGAAAATGCCGGGGGTATGCACTAATCTGACCGCCCAAGTAATATGGCATATTGTAAACGGAATCGTTTCGAATGTCTCTGAGCACCCGGAAGAAAAGCCTGAAAAGAAGAAAACTTCCGGAAACTTTGAACACAAGATTGTCACGATTGACGGAGAAAATGACACAATAACCTTCCTGAAAAGCCGTGTTACAGGAAGATTATGGATTGAAATTCCTATTGTTAAGAAAGAAAAAATCGCATACGCACCATGCTCAGAGGCTGATTATCAGGTGGCTTGCAAAGGCGAGGTTCCTGCGAGATGGGTATTTTATTACAATAAATACAATATTTATTAAACATATTTGTTACATTTGTATTAGACCAAATGCAATAAATACCTAATTAACATGGCAATGTACCCTATTGATGAGATAGATCAGAAGATTCTATCCGGACTTGCAAAAAACGCAAGAACCCCTTTCCTCGAAATCGCAAGAGAGTGCGGCGTATCAGGCGCTGCCATTCACCAGAGGTTTAAAAAATTAGAGTCACTCGGCATCGTTTCCGGATCACGACTTCTCGTAAAACCGTCATCCCTCGGATTGGATGTATGCGCTTTCGTTGAAATCAATCTCGACCCGGTCAGCAAATACCCTCAAGTCATCGAAGCTTTGGAAGATGTTCCAGAAGTAACGGAGTGCCACTTCGTTACAGGCCGTCACACTTTGCTTCTCAAGATGTATTGTACAAACCATGACCATCTTTTGAGTATTTTGGTGAATACAATACAGAATATTCCTGGTGTTCAGGATACAGAAACCTTAATCTCGTTGGATCAGGCTATAGAAAGGCACATCAACGTTAAGGTCAGCAACCTTAAGAAGAAAGGCGGCAAGAAGATTAAAAGCGCAAAGAGGAGATAGCTCTTGCCAAAAGCAGGTCAGCCTGAGTCGTAATTTTCAGATTCAGTTTGCTGCCTTCTATCGTATCAAGCTTATAGCCACTACTCTCCATAACCGAGGCGTCATCTGTGAATTTTGGCGAGTAGGGCTTCTTGTACGATAATTTCAGCCTTGTCGAATCAAACACCTGAGGTGTCTGGACGAGTATGTAGTCATCTCTGTTGGCTGAGGCTGTAGCTATCTCGTTTCCGTCCGCATCAAAGATTTTTCTCCTCATCGACTCCACCACCGGCATTACAGGTATGACGCCGGCCACGTTTTCATCGAATTCATACCTCATCATCTTCTTTATCATCTCATTAGTGACAAATGGCCGGACACCGTCGTGCACAGCGACAATAGCTCCGTCAGGAACCATATGCAAGGCCGCCCTTACTGAGTGAAAACGGGTAATCCCCCCCTCAACAATGGTATGTTTGAACCAAAGGTCATGAGAAACACAATACTTCTGCCAGCCCTCAATATGGTCATGCGGCAGGACCAAGATGATATCCGTTTCAAAATTCTCACCTTTCCTGAACTCCTCTTCTGTAAAAGGAAGTTTCGTAAACAGTTCGATTGTCCTGAGAAGAATAGGCTTTCCGTCAAGCTCTAAGAATTGCTTCGGGACTTTTGCCCCCATTCGTGTTCCGCTGCCACCGGCAGTAATAATCGCATAGCGTTTCATTGAAGCAAAAGTATAAATTATTGCTCTATTTTTCTAAATTTGTGAGGTACTAACGAATCTTTCCGAGAAGTGAAAAAAATTAATAAAGCCCTTATTTCCGTCTATAGTAAAGACGGCATTTTAGAGATTGCCAACCTCCTCATTTCCAATGATGTGGAAATCTTATCGACAGGTGGTACGGCAACTTACCTCAGCGACAACGGTATTAAAGTCACCAAAGTTGAAGACATAACATCATACCCTTCTATTTTAGGAGGGAGAGTAAAGACCCTGCATCCGAAGATTTTCGGAGGAATTCTTGGCAGAAGAGGGAATCCGCAGGATGTCGAAGATTTCGCGAAGTATGGAATATCCGGGATAGACTTAGTCATTGTCGACCTTTACCCGTTCGAGGAATATGTGGCGAAAGATGCGGAACATCAGGAGATTATAGAGAAGATTGATATCGGAGGAATATCCCTTATCCGTGCCGCCGCAAAGAACTACGAAGATGTTGTCATTATCCCGTCAAAAGAGCAGTATGCGGCGTTTACACATATTCTCAAAGAGCAAGGGGCTCAGACCGAATTGCGCCAGAGAGAATTTTTCGCGGCATGCGCATTCGGGGTCTCATCCCACTACGACAGCGCAATATTTGATTTCTTCAATCAGAACCTGAATATCAATGTATTCAACAAGTGCATATCCGAAAGCCGAGGATTAAGATACGGGGAAAATCCTCATCAGAAAGGAAGATACTACGGTGCTAAAGATTCCCTGCCGACCCAGATTCACGGCAAGGAGATTTCTCACAACAATCTGTTAGACATCGAGGCCGCTATAGAGTTGATAAGCGACTTCGAGGAGACGACAGTAGCCGTAATAAAGCACACAAACGCTTGTGGGTGTGCAAGTTCCAACGATATTCTCACCGCATGGAGAAGAGCGTTGGCAGGCGATCCTGTATCCGCTTTCGGAGGAATAATCGTAACAAATGCGGAGATCGGCAAGGAGGTCGCTGAAGAAATGAACAGCATCTTCTTTGAAGTATGTATAGCGCCTTCATACACAGAAGACGCACTTAAGATCCTCACAACAAAGAAGAATCGCATCATACTCATCAACAACGGCATAGTTCCTCCAAAAACTAAATTCAGATCCCTGCTCAACGGTGTTCTTGTTCAGGAAAGGGATACTTATGTGGAAAGCGTGGCTGACCTCAAACAGGTTACAAAAACCGCACCGGCTGAAGACAAAATCGGGGATCTCCTGTTTGCGAACAAACTTGTAAAGCATTCAAAATCAAACGCTATAGTTCTTGCCAAAGACAAGCAGCTGTTAGCGGGAGGCGTAGGACAGACTTCGAGAGTAGACGCATTGAAACAGGCTATACAAAAAGCGAAATCATTCAACTTCGACCTGAATGACGCTGTTATAGCCTCAGATGCGTTTTTCCCTTTCCATGACTGTGTGGAAATAGCGGCGGCGGAGGGAATCAGGAATGTAATCCAGCCGGGCGGCTCTATCAGGGACAACGAAAGCATCGAATGGTGCGACAATAACGGAGTGGCTATGGTCATGACCGGGATCAGGCACTTCAAACATTAACAGGGAGAAAATTTAGTAATATGTCATTTTCATTTTTTACACAAGAAATAGCCATTGATTTAGGAACAGCCAACACCGTCATTTTCATGAATGACAAGAAGGTTGTGGACGAACCTTCAATCATCGCGATTGACCAGATAACCGGAAGGCCAATAGCTTATGGTACAACAGCGAGGATGATGGATGGAAGAACGAACCCTAACATTAAGACTATCAGACCGATGAAAGACGGTGTGATTGCGGACTACAATGCCGCTGAGCAGATGATCAGGGGATATATAAAGATGATCAACAGCAAGAAAAGATCACTTTTCACACCGAGCCTGAGAGTGGTTGTCGCGATTCCGAAAGGAAGTACAGAAGTGGAAATAAGAGCGGTGCGAGATGCGGCAGAGCATTCAGGAGGTAGGGATGTATATATTATTTACGAGCCTATGGCCGCCGCAATAGGAGTCGGATTGGATATAGAGAAGCCTCGCGGCCACATGATTGTGGATATAGGTGGAGGAACTACAGAATGCGCCGTAATATCTCTGGGCGGTATTGTCTGCAATGAGAGCGTGAAAATCGCAGGTGATGTTTTCACAAGCGACATTCAGCAATACCTCAGACAGCAGCATAACATTAAGATAGGAGAGATTACCGCAGAGCAGATCAAAATCGCTGTAGGTGCGGCTGTCCAGGAGTTGGATGAGGTTCCTGAGCCGTTTATCGCCAAAGGACCGAATCTTATGACAGCATATCCTGTTGAGGTGCCTGTAACATCAATGGAGATCGCCCACTGCATAGACAAGGATATTGCGAAGTTAGAGACAACAATCGTAAGAGTTCTTGAGCAGACACCTCCTGAGTTGTACTCTGACATCGTGAAAGAGGGTATCTTCCTCAGCGGAGGAGGCGCTCTCATCAGAGGCTTGGACAAACGTTTTGAGAACAAGCTCAAGATACCTTTCCACGTTGCGGAAGATCCGCTAAGAGCGGTCGCAAGAGGAACATGTGCGGCTCTCAAGAATCTTTCAAGACACGCTTCCTGCCCTTATTTGATGAGATAGGAACGAGGAGGAAAGATGAGGCTTCCCCCACTGATTTATAACGCTTTAGGGAAATTTCTCCTCTATGTTGTCCTTACCGTTTTGGGAATAGCCCTTGTCGCCGACAACGGGATTGTCCAACGGTACAGGATCATGGAGGCCGTGCGCTCTTTCCAAAGTTTCTTCTGGGAAAGGAATATCGCCGTCAGGAACTATGCGAAGCTGAAAGAGGTAAACGCCTCTCTGACAAAGCAGAATGCGGTGCTTCTCAAACAAAATTTCGCATACAGGAACTACATCGTAAAAAGCAGAGGGGAGGAGAAGTTAGCCGAACTGTCGGAACAGATAATCCGGAATGTCGGAGACTCTTCGTTAGTCGAATACGAGTTTACGCTCGCCAAAGTCATAAAAAACACCATCGGCACAGAGCACAACTACCTGATACTTGACAAAGGGGAGAAGGATGGCATCACCGAAGACATGGGTGTCATAACTCCCAACGGAGCCATAGGAATAACAAGAGCCGTAGGTCCTAAATATACCTATGTCCTCTCATCCCTCAACGAGAAACAGGCTGTAAGCGCAAGAATCGGCAAATCCGATGCGGTAGGGACTTTGCGCTGGAACAGCCATATACCTCAGACCGCAACTTTAACGGAAATACCTTTAAACGTGAAAGTTACAAAAGGGGATATAGTCTACACAAGCGGTTATTCATCATTTTTTCCGCCAAACATACCAATCGGAAAGGCCGTGTCATACAAGACCACGACTGGGACTCATAAAGAAGTAACCGTCCGACTCTTACAGGACTTCAAGAATTTAGACTACGTGATTATCGTAAGGAATCACGACAAGAAAGAGATAGACTCTCTCTCCATGGTTAAACCATACAGCAAAAATGAATAACGGAAGGTACATAGTAACTGGACTGATTATCTTGATTCTTCAGTTGTTCGCATGCGAGTTTCTGAATATCTGGCCGCCACTGTATGTAGCGGTTCTCCCGTTGTTTATCATGCTACTGCCGGCCGCATTCAATTCATATCTGTTGATGCTTTTGGCATTCGGAATGGGACTTGTCGTGGACGCATTGTCCGACGGTGTCTTAGGGCTAAACGCAACCGCCTGTACATCAGTGGCTTTTTTTAAAAAGACAATGCTCGGCACTGTCATGAGATATGATACGCAGACAGCCATCAATACCATCGGAAGCAGAGTGATGGGCAGAGCCAAGTTTTTTGTCATGATGCTGATGGCATACGCTATCTACTTCACCATCTATGTACTTTTAGATGGCATGGGATTAGGCGATATACTGTTCATACTGTTCAGAATTATTCTCAACGTTTTTGTCAACGCTCTTATTGCGTGTGCGTTAGAGAGTCTTTTCAATTACAGGGTTCTCAGAAATGGATAGGAAGTACATTTTGATACTTGGTATCGTAGCCGCCTGTATAATTTTGGTCATACGGTTGTTCTTTCTTCAGATTATCGATGAAGAGTATAAGATAAATGCCGATAACAACGCCCTGAGATACAAGACATTATACCCCGCAAGAGGAGAGATACGAGACCGCAACGGAAAGACCCTCGTCGGCAACAAGACAACCTACGACATAATAGTCACCCCTATCGATATCCGCCCGTTCGACACCTTGGATTTCTGCAACACTTTCAACGTGGACTACATGACTGTTCGGAAGAAATTGAAAAACTACAGGCTGAACAGGAGAAAAATCGGTTACCAATCGTTCACTTTCATAAAACAGGTATCTGGGAAGGAGTACAGCCTGTTTGCGGAAAAAGCGTATAAGTTTCCCGGATTCGACGCTGTCAGCAGAACCGCAAGAGTCTACCCTTTTAATGCAGGTGCTAATCTTTTCGGATATATCAACGAAGCGGATCCTGATTACATCGCAAAGCACCCTAAGGCAAAAAGAGGTGATTATGTCGGTATTACAGGGCTTGAACGTTCATACGAAGAGGCTCTGAGAGGCATCAAGGGCTACAATATTCTTGTAAGGGATGTCCATAACAGAGTCCGCAACAGTTTTCAGGAGGGCAAATACGACAAAGCTGCTGTGCCCGGAACGGACCTGACCTCTACTATAGACGGAGAGCTTCAGCGATACGGTGAACTTCTCATGAAAGACAAGGTCGGAAGTATCGTGGCAATCCAGCCATCGACCGGGGAGATTTTAGCGATAGTATCCGCCCCGGGACTTACTATTGAGCAGCTTTCCAATATCAGACAGCACTATACGGAAATTCTCATGGATCCCTACAAGCCGATGTTCAATCGTGCGGTCATGAGCGCATATCCTCCGGGATCAACATTCAAGACGGTACAAGCTCTTATAGGTCAGCAGAATGGGATTATAAACGCCGACACCAAGTTCAGCTGTAGCAGAGGATTTTTCTTCTCAGGAGGAAAAATGGGGTGTCACGGACATCCAAGCCCGCTCAACCTCAAGCAGTCTATAATGATGTCGTGCAACGCATACTACGCCAACACTTTCCGTAAGATTTTAGGAGATCCCAAATATGGTTCTGTACAGGAAGCTTTCAACCATTGGAAAAGCCAGGTGAAGATGTTCGGTTTCGGAACAAAGTTAGGCAGTGATTTTCCCGCCGAGCTTCAAGGGACTCTTCCTTCTACAGAAACATACGACAGAATTCACGGAAAAGGGCGTTGGAGCGCATTCAATATACTTTCGCTTGCCATCGGACAAGGAGAGGTCGGAGCCACTCCGCTTCAGGTAGCGAACCTTGCCGCGATAATCGCAAACAAAGGGTACTATATCGTCCCTCACCTTATTCAAAATCCGCCTGACTCCGCAAGAAAAGTGAGATTTTCAGAAAAACATTACGTCGGCATAGACAAACAGTACTTCGATCCAGTGATTGAAGGTATGTATTTGGCTGTCAACTCCGCACCAGGTACCGGCGGAACAGCATGGAGAGCTCATATTGACGGGATAGAGCTATGCGGCAAAACTGGGACATCCCAGAATCCTCATGGCAAGGACAATTCAGCTTTCATGTGTTTCGCACCTCGTGAGAATCCAGAAATAGCCGTGAGCGTCTATGTCGAGAATGCAGGTGCCGGCGCAACTTGGGCCGCCCCTATCGCCTCTCTGATAGTTGAGAAATATCTCACCGGGGAGGTAAAGAGAAAAGAGCTGGAGCAACAGATTATTTCCGCAAACCTAAAAGTGAATGTTCCGATAAAGAGCAGAACCTCCTCCGGAAGAAACACAAAAAAGCAACGTTAGAAGATGGTGGCGTTTATACAAAACAGCGAATCAAAGGGAAAAAGAATCGACTTCTGGTTGATTGCTTTCTGGTTGTTTCTTGTCATCGCAGGATGGCTTAACATCTACTCCGCCGTCTACACGGAAGAACATTCCTCGATTTTTGATTTCAGCCAGAGGTACGGCATGCAGTTTTTGTGGATAACCGCCTCGCTCATAGTCGGATTGCTCATTATATATGTCATAAATCCAAGCACTTACAGCGTTCTCTCCCCCGGCCTATATATTGTGATGCTCGCCTTGCTTTTGGCGGTATCCTTTCTCGGAAAAGAGGTGCACGGTTCAAAATCATGGTTCGACTTAGGGGCTTTTGCTTTCCAGCCGGCAGAGTTTTCCAAAATCACCACCTCGCTGCTCTTGGCATATACGATGTCCATCTATGGATTCTCGCTAAAAAAACCGTCAGACGCCATCAAATCGGCTCTTATAGTATTCGTGCCGATATTGCTGATTATCATGGAGAAAGAGACAGGCAGCGCTTTGGTCTATATGGGATTCATTCTCGTATTCTATATGGAAGGATTAGCCGGCTGGGTTATCATTTTAGGGCTTAGTATCATTGCGTTGTTTGTCATAACCCTTAAATTCTCTCCTTTGGTGGCTGTTATATGCACCGCCTCCGCAGCGACACTGATCAGAAGTTTTATACGTCGGGAATTCATGCAGACAGCCATTATGCTGCCAATAATAGTGTTGCTTTGCTTTCTGCCATCATTATCGGAGACCAAGTTTTTCAGTTTTCTCAATAATCTGAATTTAGAGATTTGGGCGCTCATCATACTCTCACCGATTCTGATACTATGGATAAAAAGCTTGCTGTTTTCTAAATCAAAGGGAGAAAAATATCTCTTTTTCAGCGTATTATGCGCTGTGCTGATGATATTTTCCGTAAATTATATATTCGACAATGTACTTCAACCTCACCAAAGGGGTAGAATTGAGGAGCAATTGGGTATAACAAACGACCCACACGGACTTGGATATAATGTCCACCAGTCTAAAATAGCGATAGGCAGCGGAGGATTTACAGGCAAGGGATTCCTCAACGGCACTCAGACCAAATACAATTTCGTTCCGGAACAGAGCACTGACTTTATCTTCTGCACTGTCGGAGAAGAATGGGGATTCTTAGGTTCGATTGCGATTATAGTGGTTTATCTGTCACTGATAATCAGGATAATCCTGCTTGCAAGCAAAAACAAAGACGGATTTTCAAAAATCTACGGTTATTGCATAGCTTCCATTTTCACGATGCATGTACTGATTAACCTTGGAATGACGATGGGGCTTGTACCTGTAATCGGTATACCTCTGCCTCTGCTCAGCTACGGCGGCAGCAGCATGATAAGTTTTACCATACTGCTGTTCATCTTTATCAGGCTTGATATGGAGCGCCAGAATAATAAAGGGTGAAGCGCGATCGCCCCACCCTCATAATCTCAGACAATCTGTGTCTCAGAACTATTCAACCTTACCAAGAATCATTGATGAATTGTGTCCGCCGAATCCGAATGTATTGTTCAAAGCGTACTTAACCTCTCTCTTCTGAGCCTTGTTGAAGGTAAGATTGAGTTTCGGATCGATGTTAGGATCATCAGTGAAGTGGTTGATTGTCGGAGGAACAATGCTGTCGTTGATAGCATGAATACAAGCGAGCGCTTCAACAACACCCGCCGCTCCGAGCAAGTGTCCTGTCATTGACTTGGTCGAACTGATATTCATCTTGTAGACGGCCTCGCCGAACAACTCCTTAATCGCCTTAAGCTCTGCGATATCTCCAAGAGGTGTTGAAGTTCCGTGTACATTGATGTAATCTATATCCTCAGGATTCAGACCTGCGGATTTGAGTGCAATGCTCATAGCGGCCTTTGCGCCCTTTCCCTCAGGATGCGGAGCGGTAATATGGTGAGCGTCTGCGGAAATTCCACAGCCTTTCAGCTCAGCGTAAATCTTCGCACCGCGAGCCTTGGCATGCTCATACTCCTCAAGAACAAGCACTCCCGCACCCTCGCCGAGAACGAATCCGTCTCTATCCTTATCGAACGGACGGCTTGCGGTCTGAGGGTCATCGTTTCTCTGCGAAATCGCCTGTGCGGAACTGAAACCTCCGACACCCGGGATTGTAATCGCAGCTTCCGCACCACCTGCCACGATAACATCCGCCTCACCGAACTTGATAAGGTCGAATGAATTGTGAATTGCGTGTGATGATGATGCGCATGCAGATACTGTAGCATAGTTAGGTCCCATGAATCCGTATTTGATAGATACGAGACCAGAAGCCATATCCGCTATCATCTTAGGGATAAGGAATGGGCTGAAACGAGGCTCAAAGTTATTTTTTGCGAACTCGATAACCTCAGCTGTCATTGTCTCAATTCCGCCTACACCTGAGCCTATGATAACGCCTATTCTGGACTTGTCCTCTTTTTCAAGATCAAGATTACTATCTGCAATAGCCTGATCTGCCGCTATTTGCGCAAATTGACAATAACGATCCTGCTTGCGTGCCTCTTTTCTGTCGAAGTATTTGAACTGGTCATAATCCTTGACCTCGCATGCAAAGCGTGTCTTAAAAAGATGGGCATCGAATCTGGTAATAGGGCCGGCACCGCTTACACCCTCATCCAAAGCTTTGAAGTACTCTTCAACGTTATGGCCCAAAGGGTTGATAGTACCGATTCCTGTTATTACAACTCTCCTTAAATCCATTAATTTTCTGTTTTTAATAATAAATAGAGTTAAAAAGGGGAAACCGCCTTTGGTAGTCTCCCCTTTTACTTTTTATCGGGTCTTACTGTACGTGCTCCTCGATGTACTTGATAACATCGCCAACAGTAGCGAGTTTAGCCTGATCCTCATCCGGAATCTTGAGATCGAATTCTTTCTCTACATCCATAACCAATTCTACGGTATCAAGAGAATCTGCGCCAAGGTCGCGAGTAAAACTTGCTTCTGGGGTAACCTCTGAAGCGTCAACGCCAAGTTTGTCGACGATAAGTTCCTTAACTCTAGAAGTTATATCTGCCATGATCAAAAAATTAAATAATTAATAAGTTTATTTTTTAGTAGTCCGCAAATATACTACTTTTTTTCTATTTCGCTAATTTTACGCCCTGAGGCCTCTCTGCGGGGGTATCCGGATTGTCATTACCCGGCACGCCGCACAGCCTGCATGACGGAGCCGCATTATTTAACAATCCCGCCTCCACAACATGGCGGATAATTATTAAGTAGTTGTTTATGAGGAATTTAGCGGTCTTCGCATCCGGGAGCGGCACAAATGCCGAGAACCTTATAGAAAGTTTTAACAATGGTATATTCAAGGATTTAGCGTCCGTTAAACTCGTTGTATGCAATAAGCCTGATGCCTATGTCCTCAAAAGGGCCGAAAAGCATGGTGTGCCAACGGCGGTACTGAACAAGTCGCAACTTTGCGGAGATAATATCGAAGATATAATATCCCTTCTTGATGATTATCATATAGATGTGATTATTCTTGCCGGCTACCTGTTGCAGATACCGCCAAAGTTGATTGAACTTTACCCTGAAAAAATCATAAACATCCATCCCGCTCTGCTTCCAAGTCCTTATGGTGGCAAAGGGATGTACGGAGAAAGAGTGCATAAGGCGATCTTGCGAGACAAGGCCGCTTTCGAAGAGAAGAACGGGAAAGGGGTGAAAGATTTCTACAGCGGAATAACAATTCATCTTGTAGACGAGGAGATGGATCACGGCAAAATACTGTTCCAAAGCAAGTTCATCCTATCCGAAGACGAAACCCTGGAAAGCCTTGAAGCGAAAATCCATGTTCAGGAACAGGCCGACTATCCCCGTGTTGTCGCCGCCTACCTTAAATAAATTTCCGAACGTTTTTTTTAGAAAAAACTACTTGTACCAGGTAGAGTACATCAGGTAGTTATGCGCAATCTTCTGATTCAGCTCCTTCGCCTGCTCAGGATCGACTTTCTTGATAAACTTGGCGGGAACACCTCCATAGATGCAGCCCGGCTCGATTACGGTATTGCTGAGAACTAACGAACCTGCGGCTACTATAGCGCCTTCGCCGACTACGGCGTGATCAAGGATAGTCGAGCCCATACCGATAAGCGCATAATCTTTTATGGTCGCACCATGAATGGTAACATTATGGCCGACTGAAACATGGTCACCTATCTCTATAGTAGACTTCTCATAAAGGGTATGGAGGACGCTGCCATCCTGAATGTTTACGCCGTCGCCTATACGGATGGAGTTGACATCGCCGCGGAGAACCGTGCCGAACCAGATACTGCAGTCACGCCCCATTTTGACATCTCCGATTATAGTCGCGTTGTCTGCAAGGACACAATTTTCTCCGAACTCAGGAGTATATCCTCTTACCGATTTGATTAGTGCCATATATTATGTTATTTACTTCGTTATATAACTCAACGCTGTTTAAACAAAAAACCGCCCCGGAAATCCGAAGCGGCCTGTCTTCTATGCAAATCATTGTCAAGTTTGCAATTCTGTGCTCGGGACGGGAATCGAACCCGTACAGCCTTTTCGGGCCACAGGATTTTAAGTCCTGCGTGTCTACCAATTCCACCACCTGAGCTTACCCGCCTCACAAAGGCGAAGCAAATTTAATACATTTTCCTGCGACAGGAAAATTTTTCTTCCTCTACACTACTGCTGCTCTTTGAATTTCGAGATTCCATCTTTGAGGAACGCGGCATAGGCACGGGCGTCCAAATTGTACCCCATCGGTGCCGCCAACGGTTTGGCATCCTCATCAAGCATAATATAGAAAGGCTGTGCATTCGCACCGAAATTGTCAAGCACATAACGAGAATTGATTGACCCAAGTGTTTTCAGGACCTTGCCTGACGGAAGCGTCACGAAATCCTCTTCCGCGACGGTCATCTTATCGTCAGCATACAAAGAGCAGATAATCACTTCATTTCTGAGAATATCCAACACCTCTTTGTCGCTCCACACACGAGCCTCCATTTCGCGGCAGTTCACACAACCGTGCCCCGTAAAATCAAGAAATATCGGCTTATTCTCGGCTTTTGCAGCCGCAACAGCCTCTTCTACAGTGAAATATCCTTGCAAATCATGAGGCAGACGAAGAACATCCGAATATTTCGGTTTGTCATTTTTTCCGTAAACGGCCGTTGAAGAATTGTTTGAAGTCACAGAGCCTTGTCCTACAACAAAATCCTGAGTCTGAATAGGAGGCAAATATCCGCTCAACGCCTTGAGAGGAGCGCCCCACATTCCCGGAATCATGTAAACCACAAATGCGAACGTAACTATCGCAAGAAGCAGTCTGAAAATCCCGACATGGTCGGACGGGCTGTCGTATTTGAAGCGAAGCTTGCCTAATAGATAGAACCCTAATAATGAGAAGATTACAATCCAGAAGGCCAAATAAACCTCTCTGTCGAGAATGCCCCAATGGTATGTCTGGTCAGCGACAGAAAGGAACTTCATTCCGAGCGCAAGTTCTATGAAACCGAGGACAACCTTGACCGTATTCAACCATCCCCCGCTCTTAGGCAGGTTCTTCAACAACGACGGTGCGAATGCGAATACAGTAAAAGGAATAGCAAAGGCTATAGAGAAAGCAAGCATTGCGATAATCGGTGCCCATACTTCACCCTGCGTACTCTTTATGAGGATTGTTCCGACGATAGGTCCTGTGCAAGAGAACGATACGAGAACAAGGGTAAGAGCCATGAAAAGGATTCCCAACAGACCACCCTTGTCGCTCTTCGAATCCGCGCTGTTTACGAGTTTGCTCGGCATCGTTATCTCGAAAGCACCGAAGAAGCTCATTGCGAAGATCATAAAGACAATAAAGAACAGGATATTAGGTATCCAGTTGGTAGCCAGCCAATTAAAGATATCTGCCGTTACACTTCCTCCTCCGACTATATATGTTATGAGAATTATAACCGCTATCGGGAGTGTATATATCATTACTATTCCAAGTCCGTAAAGCAAAGCCATCATGCGACCCTTTGCCGGAGATTTCTCATTCTGTTTAAGAAAGAAAGAGACAGTCATCGGAACCATAGGGAAGACACATGGAGTTAAAAGCGCCGCAAATCCCCAGACTATCGCCTCAAGAATCAGGCTCAGCAATGAACGCTTTGATACAGGAGTAAAATTTCCGCCCTCTCCGTATTCGCCGCCATTTTGCGCAGACTCACTGACAGAAACTTCGGGCGACTCAGCCGCAACAGCCTCATCCGAAACAGAGCCGGCTGGAATTATTGCGGTAAGCTCCTGTTCCTCAGGACCCAGACAACTACCATCATTGCATGCCTGCCACTCTACGACAACCCGCACCTTCAATTCCGCCGCAGATGTAACCTGAACTTTTTGGGCGATGATGTCCCCATCCCAAAGTGTTCCCACTTCCATATTAAAGGCAGTGTCAAACTCTTTTTTTCCACCGCTCTTGACATAAGGAGCATCAATGGCTTTTATGCCCGACATCTCCTTGATCTTGACAGTAGTTGCGTTAGGACCTCCTTCATAAGGCCCGAGATCGTATGTATGCCATCCGCCTGCAATATCTGCCTTGAGCGATATTTCAACAACTCCGTCACTTATCTTTTCTGTGGAAACTATCCACTTGACAGGCTGCTCGTTCATAAATTGAGCGGCCATTTTTCCACTGCTCAAAAGATTGATGGCAGCACATAAAAATAGAGCAAATGATACTCTAAAAAGAGTTTTGCCGAATATTTTCATAAAAATTAAAGGTTTTAATCTCCAAGGTGAGCGTCCAAACTGCGCCCACGCCTATTTCAAATCGGACAAATTTAAGAATTAGATTGATAAACAGCTACTGTCCGAAAACAGAACCTAATTGCGGCGCATTCAACTCCTCTATCCTCTCCTGAGCCATAACACAACCTGAAAACGCAGACTTCTTATAAAAGAACATCGCTGAATCCCTGTTACGTGCGACCCCGGCTCCGGCCTCCATACAATACCCCAAATTATACATGGCAAGCCCGTCTCCCTTGGCGGCGGCTTTTCTCCAGTATCTTACAGCCTCGCTTAGATTCTGTTTGACACCCAACGCCAAGAAGTAACATGCCCCCAAACTCGTCATAGCCTCAGCACTCCCCTTAGCCTCAGCTTTGCTCCACCATTCAAAAGCCTTTTTATCGTCTTTTCCGACTCCAGAACCGCTCGAATAGTATGCGGCGACGCTGTTCATCGCCTTGACATCTCCCTGTTCCGCAGCTTTTAAGAACCATCCGAAAGCTTTGCCATAATCTTTTTCATATCCTCCCGCACCTGTTTCATACATCCCGGCCATTTCTCTTTGAGCCTCAGCATCACCCGATTCCGCTCTTGACGCTACTTCTTCAACGTTAAGAGTCGCATTGCCTGACGCAGAACTGTCGCATTCCACATCTCCGCTACCAGACACATTCTGAGAACGGGACTTATCGCTTTCCCGGCAGGAGGTTACGACAAAAATCGCACACAGAGCAAGCAGATAGAACGCTCTTTTCATAAAGGTCACCTACTACCACTTGTCGAAATGAAGTTTCTCGGGCTTCCACTTATCCATCGGAGCCTTCTCGTACTTTGGATATCCCACAGGGATAACACACAGAGGTACAACATCTTCCGGAAGTCCGAACGCTTCGGTCGTAGCGGCCAGTCTGTCTTCATACGGCCAGGCGGCTGTCCAGACAGCACCCATTCCCATAGACTCTATGGCAAGCAGGATATTCTCCGTAGCGGCGGCGCAATCCAACATCCAGTTATGACTGACATCGGGTCTGCCGCAAACAACTATCACAGCTCCCGCTTCCTTTATCATCGCTCCAGTCCTCGCGCTCATAGGGTTCGTCTTGCCCATGCTTTCCGCAATAGCGAAGATCCTCTCAGGATCATTAACCGCCAAAAATTCCCATGGCTGCATATTCTTTCCCGTAGGTGCGGCCATACCGGCTTTGACAACCATAGTCAGATCATCTTTGCTGACCACTTTTCCCGTAAAATGTCTTACACTTTTGCGGGAAAATATATTCTCCAAAATCTGTTTGCTTTGCATACTATTGTATTTTTTAAATTCCGATTGTACGTTTTCCTTTGTGAGTTGCCCCGATGCCGGTGTCACTGATGCGACAAACGCACACAGAGCGCACACAAAAATAGCCGATACTTTAATATTCATAACTCTTTACATATCAAACCGCCGAGACTGATTTCAGCAAATTGAATCATCACACATCTTTAAGTGAGGTCAAGTCAATAAGACCGTTGATGATGGCATACACGGCCAGGCCTGCGATATTATTAATTCCTAACTTTTTGGAAATATTCTTACGGTGCGTCTTTCTGATCCGGCGAGGGTAACCGCCCTGCACTCAACATAGGTTTGGCAGACGAGGAGAGTAGTTATATTGTTCGCAAATCTGCCCCACCGTCGCTTCTCCGAATCCCAACTTTATCCCGAGTCTCTCCAAAACGGAGAGAAGCACGGGATTGTCGGAAATTACGTCTGCTATTTTAATGTCTATATCTGCGAAATACCCCATATACTTATTGGCAGCAGCTTACAAGGTTACGGTCGCCATAACCATCGTCTACCTTGGAAACAGCCGGCCAGAATTTATTCTCCTTGATCCACTCCAACGGATATGCGGCCTGCATCCTCGAATAAGGGTGGTTCCACTCATCGGCGCAGCACTCCAAAGCCGGATGCGGCGCATTCTTAAGAGGATTGTCTGCGGCATCAAGTTTACCATCTGCAATCGCCTCACACTCAGCCTTAATAGTCTTCATCGCCTCAATAAAGCGATCCATCTCCTCCTTAGGCTCACTCTCCGTAGGCTCGACCATTAGCGTCTCGTGAACAGGGAATGAAAGTGTAGGGGCATGGAATCCGAAGTCCATAAGCCTCTTTGCGATTTCAGTCGAACCGACACCATATTTCTCCTTGAAATCCCTACAGTCGAGAAGGCACTCGTGAGCGACACGGCCCGTAGCGCCGGAATAAACTGTCGGATATTCTTTAGCGAGTTCCGTAGCGATATAGTTCGCATTGAGGATAGCTATCTCTGACGATTCTTTAAGTCCCTCCGCTCCAAGAAGTTTGATATAAGCATGAGTAATAGGGAGGAGCAATGGGTTGCCGTATGCCGCAGCCGAAACAGCCTCAAGGCCGCCTTCAATAGACGGATGACCTGGCAAATAAGGAGCAAGCGTCTTCGTGCAGCAGATTGGGCCTACACCAGGGCCACCGCCTCCATGAGGCATCGCGAATGATTTGTGCAGATTAAGGTGACAAATATCCGCACCGATAGTTCCCGGATTTGTCAAACCTATCTGGGCGTTCATATTTGCGCCATCCATGTAGACCATACCGCCGTTCTTATGGATAGCGTCTATTATTTCACGTATCTTAACCTCAAAGACACCATGAGTTGACGGGTAGGTAATCATCAGACCTGCAAGGTTTTCTCCCGCTTCCGCAGCCTTCTGTTCCAACTCTTCGACGTTGATGTTGCCGTTCTCGTCGCAACCTACAAGCACAATCTCAAAACCGGCCATCGCAGCTGATGCAGGATTTGTTCCGTGAGCGGATGTAGGAATTATCATGATGTTCCTGTGAGACTGTCCGTTAGCATTGAAATATCTCTTGATTGTTGTCAGACCGGCATACTCTCCGGCGGCACCGGAATTAGGCTGAAGTGAGCAAGCGTCAAAGCCTGTAATAACCTCCAAATCGTGCATAAGTTCATGGATCAGTGTCATATATCCCTCAACCTGATCTGTCGGTGCGAGAGGGTGTACATTCGTAAGCTCACTCCAACTCAACGGCAACATTTCAACAGCCGCATTTAGTTTCATCGTGCATGATCCGAGAGGTATCATAGAGTGGGCGAGAGAAATATCCTTACGCTCCAACATCTTTATAAACCTCATCATGGCTGTTTCGCTATGATATTTGTTGAACACCTCCTGTTCAAGGATAGGAGTCTCTCTCGCCATGAAAGAGACTGTAGGGCAATTGCCCCCGCCCTTGCAACCGCAACCACCGCAAGGCTGAACACCGAAGATTTCCAAGATCTTATGAGCCTCATCCTTGCAGCTCAGCTCATCGAAACTGATTCTTACTTTTCCGCACGGAGTATAATAGAAATTGAATCCGCTCTTCAAAGCAGCAGTCTTTATCACCTCTGCATCAATAGGTTGTACATTACCCGCCGCATCTTTCTTTCCGCAAATCTCTATAGTGTCAAAGAAATTTTCATTTGTGAGGACATAACCGGCCTCAGCGAGATGTCTTGCGACCCTATGTGCAAAGGCAAAGGCATTGTAAGCTATCGATTTCATTCCCTCCGGGCCGTGATAGACAGCGTACATTCCGCTCATTGTAGCCATAAGGGCAGTAGCCGTACAAACGTTAGAGGTAGCCTTCTCTCTCTTGATGTGCTGTTCGCGGGTCTGAAGCGCAAGCCTTACAGCCTTATTGCCGAGACGGTCTACGGTCACACCTATTATACGTCCCGGTATGCTTCTCTTATATTCGTTTTTCGTAGCAAGGTAACCCGCTGTAGGGCCGCCGTAACCCATTGGCAATCCGAGTCGCTGAGTGCTTCCGACCGCTATGTCGGCACCCCACGCCGCAGGTTCTTTCAACACCGCAAGCGCAAGGATATCGCAATATGCGGTAACCAGACCGCCAGCGCCATGAACCTTTGCACAGAACTCAGAATAATCCCTAAGGTCTCCATTTGCCGCAGGATACTGAACCATCGCACCAAAGCACATCGGATCCAACTCTGATGTGGCGAAATCTCCTAAGACTATCTTTATGCCAAGGCCCTCAGTTCGCGTCTTAAGCACGCTTAGCACATGAGGAAATATCTGATTGTCAACGAAAAGCACATTCTTACCAGCTTTTACCGCATCTCTGCCACGAAGGTTGTACATCACCCTCATCGCTTCGCCCGCACTCTGTGCGTCGTCCAACATAGAGCAGTTTGAAAGAGGGAAGCCTGTAAGCGAGCTGATAACCGTCGGGAATATCAGAAGAGGCTCAAGACGTCCTTGTGAAATCTCTGCTTGATAAGGGGTATATGAAGTGTACCAA
>CAMGTS010000001.1 GCA_946062035.1 uncultured Bacteroidales bacterium | reverse complement strand
TCGCACCTGCCTCTTCTTTCTGTACATCCTCGTATCTGATTATTTTAGGCCTTGCGTATTCATCAGTGCTACCGTATGCCTCAGCGTCGTTAGCATTGATACCAAGAGTCAGGTCCAAAGCGGACTTTGCGACAAGGCATGAGTGGATTGCGCTTTTGAGGTTCAATCTCGCCTGTAAGAGGGCGAGAAGGGCGTCATTTGTCTCCAGGACTGTTCCGCTACCGACCTCATATCTCTTTTTGGCGATTTCATAGCCTGTCTCAGCTCCGTCTATGGAAGCCTTTGCCGCATTGTACTGCTTCAGCGCATTCTCCATAGAGCTAAGGTTCTGCTTTACCGCAACTATGAGATTACGCTCCGCATTCTCTCTCTGAAGAGCTATCTGCTCCTGCTGGACCTTAGTCTGTTTGAGATCATAATATCTCTTTCCGCCGCTGAAAATCGGAATTGTAAGAGAAAGGCCTGCCACGGAATAAGGATTCCAGTCATACTCCTTGAACTTGAAATTGTCGGCCATAGTTATCCATGAATAAGAAAGGGATGCTGACAATGATGGATAATACTGAGCTATCTGCATCTTTGCGGTCTCATCCAAGATATCGCTCTGTATTTCAAGTTGTTTAAGCGTAGAGTTACGAGACAGGTCTATAGAATCAGACGCGACGCTGATCGCGTTAATTCTGCCGGAATAGTCATCGAGACTTCCTACGCACTTGATGTCGGTATCAAGATCGATTCCTATAAGCGCCTTAAGCTGCCACATGGCTATCGTCATGGCATTGAGAGCATTATATACATTAGGTTCGGCGTTCTGCATATTCACCTCCGAACGTATCATGTCGTATTTCGCTACTCTCCCGCTTTCATATTTTGATTTTGTATCGTTATAGTTCTCTTTTGCGTTTTCGTAGTTCTCTTTGTATACCTCGTATGAATCAGAAGCGAGAAGGCAACCATAGAATGCCTGTTCGACCTGATTGATAAGGTCCTGGCGGGACTGCCTTGCCTGTTCGACCGCAAGATCTACACTCTTACCCGTGATTTTCAGGCTCTTCCACAATGGAAAGTTCACAATCGGCATGGCGGCAGAGAACCCGACATTGAAAAGATTGTCAGTACCGACAGCTATCTTGTTTGTCTGTCCATTCATCTTCATGGCCATTACCTGTTTCTTGATTGTCCTCTGATAATTGCCATTGAAATCTATCTGAGGAAAAAGGCTCGCATAAGTACCCTTTTTCGCATACCCGCTCTTTCTAATCTCCTTATCAGCAATTCTTACCGTAAGGCTCTTGCTCTCCGCAATTTGCAGAGCCTCATCCAATGTGAGCGCCAATGTATCCTGAGCGCTGGCGACAGGGGAACTCATAAGGAATGCCGCAACACCCCATAAAACCCCGCATAATCTTAAAACTCTCTTCATTGTATAATAATAAACTAACTATAATTCTCTTTAAGCTCCGCAAGAACCTGTTGGCCCATTGGAGTACAAACTCCTCTCAACAGAGTGGTAACGATATTGAAACTCTTCTTGTATGAAAAATCCTCCGAATTTTTCACATCCTCCAACGTGTTGATTTTTTCACGGACGACTCCCAATACAACCTCAACATCCTCATTACGAAGAACATATCCCTGTTCAACCGCCTCATGCAAAGTCTTTGACGACTTCTCTTTTAAATCGTCCGCGATAAAAGCAATTTTCTTGCCAAGAATCGGGTGCTTTCTGACATCAGCCAAATATTTCTCGCTCATCCGGTGGAAAAATTTGACGTGCTCTATAAGGCAGAACACCAACGCTGTCAGCGGGTTAGGCATGAACTTCATTAACTTGTTCATTTTCATACTATGCTGATCCAAATATGTCTCAGTACACGCCACCGCAAGTTTGTCCTTGCTTGTAAAATTATCATATAAGGTCTTCTTCGAAATCTTCAGGGCGGAAGCGATATCATCCATGCTCACCTCCTTTATTCCCTTGGATGCGAACTCTTTGAATGCCGTATCCAATATTTGTTCTCTGCTTGCCATAAATAATAAATTTCGGGTTGCAAATATGCAACCATCTCAAGAAACTACGCTTTGCCGCATAAGTACAATTTTGGTCTAAAACTATACAGTTATAAATGTCATTTTAGAAAAACTAGGCGTTTTTTGTACCAAAAATATAGATACCTTTGTAAGAGAAAAATCGGAAAGCATAGTAAGTCTATCAGATATGAAAAGAGAGAGCATCAGACAGGAGATTGAAAAACACCCGCTTAGCGCAGTAGAAAGAATAGAGCTCGACTTCGATGCTATCTCGAAAATGTATGGTGGCTACAACTATAACAACCAGTTGATGATGACCAACAGGACGGTTCTGAACAACGGTTATTTCGGCGAAGAGCACAACAGATACGACAACCCTCTTGTAAGAATTGACGCATGGTGCACCCTGCTCGTGACCTCAGGCAGTCTTACAATCAGCGTGAACCATAAGGAGATAACCGTACACAAAGGTTCTATTTTGTTCGTATCGCCATTCGATCTGTTAGAAAAGGCCATGACATCTCCTGACGGAAGATTCTATGTCATGATGGTCAAGAAAAATTTCATGGAGGACTGCATTTCCGAGAAAAAAGGCATACCGCTTGGAAACATTTTATCTGTTTCGAGGCATGAAGACCCTATCATCGCATTGGACGATAAGGAGATGGAAGCCATTAAAAGGAACTTCGACATTATCTACTACTACCTGAAAGAAGACCACAAAGAATACAAGGAGATTCTGCTCAGAAGTTCTCTCTTTTTGTTTATGGTAGAGATTATCTCCATGATTAACAGCAAAATAGATGCGGCAAGGAAAAAGGGGGATGTTCTGGAAAGAGCCAAAAACAGAGAAGAAGAGATAATCATAAAATTTATGGTATTGGTCCGCAAGCACGCCTACAAAGAGCATAACCCGGCGTTTTTTGCTGACGGACTCTTTATCAGCGTACAATATCTGTCTCTGATTCTCAAGAAAAACACCGGACACACTGCCTCATATTGGATAGCCAATGAGATAACAAGGCTCGCCAAAGGTCTGCTTAGGGATCCGGGCTACACTATCGCACAAGTCGCCGAACAACTGCACTTTGCAGACCAATCCTCATTCGGGAAATTTTTCAGGAAGCATGCAGGAATATCTCCGAAGAAATACACGGAAACTCTATAGTGCCATAAGCCTTTTCAGAAAAGGCCGTCAGCTATATGCAGTTTCAGAATACGTTCTGATTCAGACAGCCTGATTATCAAATCTTCATGCAAAGGGATAAGGACAGGCTCACTATCAGAAAAGGTCCTTTTTACCTCAAGGCAGATATTTGCGGGAAATTCCATTACTCCGACAATCTTACCGACCTCGATATCGTTTTGGTTCAAAATGGTAAAGCCATGCAGAACAGAAAAATCATCTATTTCCAGGCCATTATCATCCGCAGGGCTATCCCCTCTAAGAACTTGACTCTCAACATATAAATTCTGCCCTACGAACTCCTGCGCACGTTTTTCATCACCAATGGTGGTAAATACTACCACATAGGCGTTGCCGCTGCGGTGTTTTGCGCTGCGGATAAAAAAAGGAACCGGCAGTCCCTCATAATAGATGAACACCGGTTCTTTAAAATCACCTGATACGCAATCCTCCAAGTAACTCTCGAACTCCGAGGAATTTACCCTGACAAGCACTTCACCAAACGACCCGTAAGTCTTGGATATTTGCGCGACAGGGCTGAGCATATACAGATTTATTATTCAGCCTTAGGAGCCTCTTCAGCAGCCTCAGCAGGAGCTTCAGTAGCCGCAGCCTCAGCCTCAGCAGCCTTCTTAGCCTCTTCAGCGGCCTTTTCAGCCTCAGCCTTCTTCTTCGCAAGTTCCTCTGCACGAGCAGCGTTAACCTTGCTCTCAGCCTCAACCGCAGCCTTCTTAGCCTCAACTTTCTTAGCTGAAAGATTCTCTGATTTCTTTGCAACAGCAGCCTCTTTCTCAGCTACCCAAGCGGCGAACTTAGCGTCAGCCTGCTCCTGAGTGAGAGCGCCTTTCTTTACACCCTCAGCAAGGTGCTTCTTAAGGAGAACGCCTTTGTATGAGAGAATTCTTCTTGCTGTTGTTGTAGGTTGAGCACCGTTCTGCAACCAATACAAAGCTCTGTCAACATCCAAGATGATAGTAGCCGGATTGCTGTTCGGATTGTAAGAACCTAAAAGCTCAATAAAGCGGCTATCACGTGGAGCCCTTACATCGGTCGCTAAAATGTGGAAGAAAGCATAACCCTTCTTACCGTGACGTGATAAACGAATTTTTACAGACATAACTGTGAGTTTAAAATTAAAATTTCAATAACTTCCTTTTCCTACCCGAGGAAAAGTGGGTGCAAATATAGTAAAAAATATTAGAGCTGAGCGAACAGACTCTCCAACTTCATACTGTGTGAGCCTTTTATGAAAATAGTCATGTTCTTGAGTTCATTTTCCTTCAGCCAATCCGAAAGTTCCTGAGCCGAAGCGAATGTATTGACTTTCACTCCGACTTTTTTATCCCCCTTGGCATGCCCGACCCCATCGACGAGTTTGATGCATTCCGCCCTTTTGGTGTACAACTCCTTATATGCCTTGGAAAACTCCTTACCGACAAGAATCAGCCGTTCAGGAGCTATCATCAAAGCCTGTTCAACTATATTCTTATGTTCCTTCAAAGAACTTTTGCCCAATTCGAGCATATCACCGAGAATCACGACTTTCTTCTTGAAAAGCAGATTTCCGAAGTTCTCTAAAGAGACGGACATACTCGTCGGATTGGCATTGTATGTGTCCTTTATCAGGGTGTTTTTAGCGGTTTTATCCATCTGCGACCTGTTGTTGGACGGGATATAAGACTCTATCGCCTTTATTGCCGATGATGTCGGAACAGCGAAGTATGTCGAGATGCAGAGTGCGGCCAGAACGTTGTCACTATTGTAGTTCCCTATAAGTTTCGTTCTGATCTTCAGCATCTTCCCTCCTTTGCGAGAGCCCGAAAGTTCCGGAATCTCCATACTTAGGTATGGATCGCCCGCCTTGTTTGGGAGAATAGTCGCACAGCTGCTGTTCAGTCCGTATGGGACAATCTGCATCTCAGGACGTTTTTCCGCCATCTCTTTCAGGATAGGATTATCAATATTCACGAACGCTATCTTCTTGTATTCCTGCAAATTGTCATACAACGCCCCTTTAGCTTTACGGACTCCGTCCAATGAGCCGAATCCCTCAAGATGAGCTTTGCCCACGCAGGTTATCAGTCCGAATGTCGGGCAGACGCAATTCGCAAGAACCTTGATGTCATCGGGATGCGAAGCGCCCATCTCAATTACCGCCACCTCAGTCTCCTTATCGATTCTCAGCAAAGTGAGAGGCACGCCAATATCATTGTTCAGATTGCCTTCTGTCGCCACCACTTTGTATTTGGTCGACAAAACCGCATTCAAAAGCTCTTTAGTCGTAGTTTTTCCGCTCGTACCTGTAAGCCCTATTACGGGGATTTTAAAAAGAAGACGATGGTGTCGCGCAAGCAACTGTAACGTTTTCAAGACATTATCCACGACAATGACTTTCTTGGGGAACTTCTTTTTGGCAGCCGCTACAGCCTCCGCATCGTCTGCGACCGCATAGGCGGCACCACCCTCCAAAGCCTGCATCACAAAGTTATTGCCGTTGAACGACTCCCCTTTCAACGCAAAAAACATCGAACCCGCTACAATCTTGCGGGTATCGGTACATACACCCTCGGTCTTCTCGTACAAAGCGTACAATTTGAAGATATCAGGCTTGCCCTCTTTATTGCAGATTTTCGACACCGAAACAACATTGGCCTTTGCGCCGAGTCCGGTACTGCCGAAGCCCCCCTCACCCCTCAAGGTCTCTGAGAGTTTGTCCACTTCGCACCACTGTACCTGTTGATATTTGGCGATTACCATCTGTGCGATTCTCTCGCCGGGTTTGATGACGAACGTATCTTTTGAGAGGTTCACAAGGATTACCTTGATCTCACCTCTATAATCCGCATCGATAGTCCCGGGGGCGTTGGCCACCGTAACACCGAATTTCGCCGCAAGCCCGCTCCTTGGTCTTATCTGAGCCTCATATCCTTGAGGCAATTCCATAAACAGACCGGTAGGAACTATCACCCTTTCCAGTGATTTGAGTTCGATCGGAGAATTTATATTGGCGTTCAGATCCATTCCAGCCGAAAGCGCCGTCGCATATTTCGGAGTCGGATAAGGTGAGTGGTTTACTATCTTTACTAACATCGCTTTAATGATTTCTTTATTTGGTTTGCGCCGCTTTTGCCGCTATCAGCCTTGTCTTACGAAGGACATACACAATATATAGAGCAATGAATACGGTATTAATCAGCAACTTAAGCACAAGAGAGCTATAGCCGGCAATTTGCTCGAACAGCATCGCCGCCGCATAGACTATTATACCAACGGCCACATAACCGCTAATTTTCCTCCATCTGTACGGGATGGGGTAGTATTTTTTCCCAAGGTACGCACTATACAGAAGCATTGCGAGGCAACTTGCAAGGTGAACCCAGACCGACGCCCAATATGAGAAGCGGGGCATGAACATCAAGTTTCCCACAATCGTAACTGCCAATCCTAGAAGGGTTATCGTTATCGCATATTTTGTTTTTCCGCTGAGTTTATACCACATTGACACATTGAACAGGACGCCCAAAACCATATACGAAAGGAGTATGACGGGAATTGTCCCCAAAGCCCCCCTAAAGTTTTTGCCAAGAATCAGGCCGAGCACATCCATATACAGGACTATTCCGAGGAATATCAGCATGCAGAATGCGACGAAATACTCCATGACTTTGGCATAAAGCTCATTCGCTCCCTTTTCTTTGTAGCGTGAGAAGAAAAACGGCTCCGCCGCATACCTGAACATCTGAATAAAAAGGTTCATTATGACAGCAAGTTTTGCGGCGGCCTGATACACACCCAAATCAGCGTTCCATCCCCCTCCGGAATATCCGTCCTCCACGAGAAATCTGAACATGAATCTGTCTGCGCTTTCATTTATGATGCCAGGCAGGTTCGATATCATGAGCGGAAGCGAATAGACCATCATTTTCTTCCAAAGAGCTTTGTCGAACGAGAAGCGTATCTTGAAAAGATCCGGCAAGAAGAGCAGGAAGCATACGACGCAACTCAAAAAAACAGCGAAGATTATGTATGAGAAATGTATTTCAGTAGGGATTATCTTACCAAGCATTGATGCGGGATGCTTTGCGAAATAGGCGGGAACGACAAAGAACAGCAGCAGATTGAAACCGAGTTCGCTGACGATTTTTATGCTTTTGAACACTGCGAATTTCAGCGCCTTCTGCTCATACCTCAGCTTAGCGAAGAGGATTGCCGTGAACGAGTCCAATGCAAGTATGCCTCCGACATACACTATCATATTAGAACACCCTTCATAACCCATTATCTTCGAGATATTTCCACTGAATATCCACATAATTGCGAAGAAGAAGACAGCGACCGTCGTAACCGTGGAGAGGGCAGTGGAGAACACCTTGTGACCGTTCAGTCTGTCCGCATCAGTGGCCGCCCCGGAAGTGACCCCTTTGGAGGCGAATTTGAAGCATCCTGTTTCCAGGCCCAACACCAAAACAACCTGCAGAACAGCGATATACGACATCACCTCCGCATAAGAGCCATAGCCGTCCGTAGTAAGAATACGGGTGTAGATCGGGACAAAGAAAAAATTGATTATCCTCGCCAATATTGTGCTAAGCCCATAAATAGCAGTCTCTCCTGCAAGCTTTTTCAATGGATTCGCCATAAAACCTATTCCAAATCAGCAACTAATCATCACCTGATTTTCTGTGGAACAACAGATAACCGAAATTAAACTGTGGATACCATTTGCGGTCACCTTTGCTATAGTAAGCGGTGGAAAAGGAGACCGGCCCTACCGGTGATTGCCATACCAACGCAAAGTTAGCAATCATTCCCCCTTTAGGCAATTTGTCCGAGAAAGAATATTGCCAGCCATTGTCCGCTTTAAGAAGCTGCCTGTAAGGGACAAAATAGGCGGCGGTAGTATGGGCGTAGAATGAATCGGAGAACTTTATGACAGGCGATACCGCAAAACCCGCAAAGCTGTGCGCTCTATAACGCCCGAGCAGCATTGTAGAGGAGTGAGGTATCGGTTCATATTTGCTCATAGCGAAGAGTTCGGAGTAGAAATTGCTCATGCGGGTAGGTTTGGAGTAGACCATATCCGTCGATAATCCCAAGCTGAACCCTTTTCCGAAAGAAAAATATTTATCGGCTTTAAGCCTCAGCCTAAAGGTGTTGTAAGACATATTCGTGAGCTTTTCAGCCCCGTGGTTGGTAGTACCAGGCGTGTATTCTTCATTCAGATAGGAATATCTCGCGCCGAACGTGAAGGAATGCCCTGTCGTAGGATATATCTGATAATCAAACGTATTGCTTTTTAATGCAAGAATTCCGGAAACCACGAACTCACTTCCTCTGTCAGGTTCGTCACCGTCTTCCGCGATCTCCACCAGATAAAAGTTCTGATAACGCCTGCCTGCGACCAAAGCGGCCTCAGTCAGAAAATTCTTTCCGAGAGAGAGCGGAGTGACAATCCCCGCCCTAAGGTAAAACTCCTTTTCCCTGACATTTTTCGGCATACTATTGAGGCTCAAAGCATTCTGATTACCATTATAATAATCGAACTGATGCGCTATCAGCTCGGCGTAATAGTACGCCAAAGGCTTAATACCCACATCATGGCGGAATCTATAGCCGAACCCCGAATAGTATTTACCCAAATTCGTATCGAACTTCATTTTCCAAGGGTTCATTCCCGCATGAAGATATCTGGCGGAAAGGTATATCTGATTAAGGGATGATGACGAAACGTTTCCGCCCAATGAGAGTTTGAACGGAGCTGTCTCTGAAGCCCTGATTTTCAGTATAAAAAGAGAATCATCAATACCTGACATCGAATCTGGAGAATCCACGACATAGGACGGGCTGAAGCTTTTTGCGACTCCGCTCTGGATAACCCGATAGTAACCTCTTTTCAACTCCTCCAATCCAAAATTATCCCTTTTGTCATTTCGTATCATCCTGTCAACGAAGCGTTTGCCCTCATCATTCATCTCGCCCGACACCTGAATATCCTTATAAAAACGGACAGGTCCGCACTTCTCCTTAAAAGCCTTACGCTTTGCGGTCCTCTCGTTTTCGGTCACCTCTCGTCCCACCGCCGCCTTTATCTTATCCATGTTTTCGAGCGCAAGTCTGTAGCCGGCTTCAGAGATCTTGTCAATCTGGTCGAATGCCATTATTCCGTAATCGTCATAATCTCCGAACAGCAGCAACCCCACATCTTCCGGGATAGAGTAATCTGTCTCACTTGTAATCAGGTTCATACCGAGAGCTATCACATTATCCTCATCCACAATCGTTTTGCCCTTGACACACTGCGAACCTATTATGTAGTCGGGATTATATATTTCTTTCATCCTCTTCCATGGGAAATTATCGTACAGACCACCGTCATACAAAAGGAGAGTATCCAACGTGACAGGTTTGAAAAATCCCGGAATAGACATTGAGGCCCTGATTGATGCGCCAAGATCTCCTTTTCTCGCCACGTAGGGTTTCTTGTTGAGAATATCTGCGGAAACACAGAAAAAAGGTACCATCAACGAATCAAAATCAAATTTAGCGGCCTTCGACTGCGATGCGAAAAGGTCTAAAACCGCAAAATCCATCGAATAAGGCGACACCGCACTTGTGGGCAACGCCACCATCCATTTTTTTGTCGTATCGCTTTGATAAATTCTCCCTTTTTGCAAAAAAATCGAGAACATCGCCGCATTCGGGACATCTTTGTAGAAATATGAGCCTTCTAAAATTTCAGGCTTGCCTTTCTGCCATGCGGCGAAACGCTTGGATTTTATAAGGGCAGTCATCTCATCTGTCGTATATCCTGCGGCGTAAAGTCCTCCGATAATGGCCCCCATCGAAGTTCCGCAGATATAGTCTATCGGTATATTATTCTCTTCCAACGCCTTGATCAGACCAATATGGGAAAGCCCTTTCGCCCCGCCGCCGCTAAGCACCAGACCTACGGTCTTGCGTTTCTGGCTAACAGAATCAACGGTCTGAGCCATTGAATTATTCGGTAGAGCCGCTATCAGTAGGGCTATGCAAAGAGAAAATATATATTTGACACACCTTTTCATTCAACGCCAAAGTTAATATTTATCTTTGTCAGATAATTTGTGAAATACAATCAAATATACAATGAGAACAAAATTTATCGCCATGACATTAATTGCCGCATCCGCACTGTTCGGCTGTAAGAACGGCGGAAACAAGACCGATGCACAGAAAGAGACAGAACCTGTAAAGACGGAAAAGAAGGGGCTTGCTTTTAACCCGGATTCAGCGGGTGCGGAGCCTGTTTTCGATATAGCTACCACGATGGGAACTATACGGATAAAATTGTATTCTACCACTCCGAGCCATAGAAACAATTTTGTAAAACTCGCTTCGCAAAGATTTTACGACGGGATTCTTTTCCACAGAGTAATCAAGGACTTCATGATTCAGACAGGTGACCCTAACACAAAGAATCCGGACTTGGTTGCGGAATACGGCAGCGGCGGTCCAGGATATACGATCCCGGCAGAGATTGTCAAAGGACTCACTCACAAGAAGGGAGCTTTGGCGGCGGCACGCAAGGGTGACATGGCCAATCCGGAGAAAGCGTCTTCAGGCTCTCAATTCTATATTGTCGCTGATCCCGCTAATTGCAGCCACTTAGATGGAGAATACACTATTTTCGGTGAGACAATAGACGGTTTCGATGTAATCGACAGCATCAACAGTGTCGAGACAGGCCTGAAGAAAAGAGATCTTCCGAATGCGGATATAAAAATCCTCCACATTGATCTTGTGAAGGAATAGATTAAAAGTCTAAAGAAAAAACGCAGCCTGAATGCCCTAAAAACACGGTTTTCCTCTGAAAATTATTTTTGGCACGGGAGTTGCAGGAGGGATAAGCGTAGTTTTTTCATAGGTTAAATTTTAGGTTAGAGTTAGGGTTGGCAACAAAAGCCAACCCTTTTTCTATTTCTTTATCGGAGCCACTCTGTAACGTGGAGCGAATTTTCCGTGCTCTATATTACGGAGCTTGCCAGAAATCAATTTCTTCCTGATAGCGCTTACCCTGTCCACAAACATATGTCCTTCAAGGTGATCCAACTCGTGTTCAACCATTCTGCAACCGAAACCTTCAAATTTCTCTTCTACCTCCTCAAAGTTCTCGTTAGTGTATCTGACCTTTATCCACTCCGGGCGATACACGTCACAATGAATATCCGGAACGCTCAGACACCCCTCAGAATACTCCACCTCCATATCGCTCTCCTCAATTATTTCAGGGTTTATCATATAACGTTTGAAGTCTTTCAACTCAGGGAAATCCTCGACCAAATCCGTACCGTCTACGATGACCACTCTAAGGGACTTTCCGACCTGCGGAGCCGCGATTCCCACACCGTCAGCGCTTTTCATAGTCTCATACATATCATCGAGCAACTGCTTGAGACCTTCCATTTTCAAATCCACCGGTTTTGCTATTTCCCTTAATACCGGACTTCCATACACATGAATTGGTAATATCATAACTTAATCTGTTTTTAATCAAATCCGACCCGCCGCTATCTGTTGAGTCTGTCCAAATAGCCTTGCAGTATAAGTGCGGCACTGATCTTATCTGCCGACCCTTTCACCCTCCTGTCGCTTTTCTTCATCCCTCCGTCAATCATCGCCCTGTGAGCAAGAACCGTTGTAAAACGCTCATCCTCAATAACAACCGGAATATCCTTAAATGTCGCCCGCAGTTTTTTCAAAAATCCGTCAACATATTGTGCACATTCCGCCGGCTTTCCATTAAGATTTTTAGGGTAACCGACCACGAACGCCTCCACACTCTCCGTTTGAGCATAGTTTTTGAGATATTCAATTATATTTGCAGAGGATACAACGTCTATTGCGGTTGCAAAAACGCCCAAAGGGTCGCTTACTGCCACCCCTACTCTTTTTTGACCGTAATCTATTCCGACTATCCTTTTCATAACGACGGCGGCAAAGGTAAAGAAATTAATTTAAGAGTAACCACGATCATCAAATGGCTAAGCCTAAAGGACATAAGAACAGACTATCCAATACGTTCCGATTCTCGATTTTTAACGACACTTCACACGAAGAGTTGTTTGCGTTCAGGGCAAAAGGACTGTTGTCTATTCTTGTGATAGCGTTAGTTGTCGTGTTTCTGATCGTCAGCGTAACTCTGATCATTTCATACACCCCTATCAAGCACATGATTCCGGGATATCCTTCCGCCGAAAGTCAAAGAGAACTTGTACAGAAGGCAATAAAGTTGGATTCGTTGCAGAACGAAATCAACCTATGGAAGCAGCAGCTCGTCAACATACAGCTCATCACGACAGGCCAGGAGCCGGTAAAAGTCCAGGCGGCGATTGATTCGACGGCACTTGCGGACACAGCTTCGGTCAACCGTGAGAAATGGGCGGCGCAAGAAAAGGCGCTTCGTGAAGAAGTTGAAACCAACTCGCCTGATCTACAGAAGAATACACAAAAGCAACAAACATCAAATAAGGGTGGAAAGTCATAATCAAGATGGAAGGGGAGAAAAGGCACATAGCGATTTTAGGATCTACGGGCTCGATAGGAACCCAGGCGTTGGATGTAATTTCTCAGCATCAGGAATTATTTGAGATAGAACTTCTTACGGCCAACAACAACAGCAGGCTCCTTATCGAGCAGGCGAGAAAATTCAATCCCAACGCTGTAGTAATCTGCAACAAAGCCCTCTACAAAGAGGTTTCGGAGGCGCTATACGACACTGACACAAAGGTTTTTGCAGGAATAGAGTCTGTATGCGATCTTGTCGGTGGTGATAATGTGCAGATTGTCCTTGCGGCGATGGTTGGATTCAGCGGTCTGGCGCCGACCATCAGCGCCATGAAAAAAGGAAAAATCATCGCGCTTGCCAATAAAGAGACACTCGTCGCCGCAGGTTCGATTATCAGCGCACTTTCGGTTGAGTATCAGAGTCCTCTTATTCCAGTTGACTCGGAACACTCTGCGATATTCCAATGCCTACAGGGAGAATCCGCTGAAATCGAGAAACTTATACTGACCGCCAGCGGAGGTCCTTTCAGAACTACGGACATATCCGATTTCGACAAGATCACCAAATCTCAGGCTCTTAATCATCCGAACTGGAGTATGGGGGCGAAAGTCACGATAGACTCGGCGACCATGATGAACAAAGGATTGGAAATCATGGAAGCGGCCTGGCTGTTCAATCGCTCAGTGGATGACATCGAAGTCGTTATTCACCCCCAGTCGATCGTACACTCTATGGTACAATTTACCGACGGTTCGCTCAAGGCGCAGCTCGGCTATCCTGATATGAGAGTGCCTATCCAATACGCACTTTCGTATCCACAGCGCATAAACCTCAACACGAAAAGATTGAGCTTTCCGGAACTCAAAGAGCTGACATTCTTCGCACCTGACATGGAGAAATTTCCGTGCCTAAGGATTGCATACGACGCTTTCAATAAGGGAGGCAACGCACCATGCGCCATGAACGGCGCAAATGAAATCGCAGTCGCGGCGTTTCTCAAAGAGAAAATAAAATTCACCGATATTCCGAAAGTCATTTCAGGCACATTGGAAAAATGTACCTTTGTCGCCGCACCGCAAATTGAGGATATTTACAATACAGATAAAGAAGCCAAGGCTATCGCCTTAGAGCTAGCCTGATTTATTCGGCGCAACCCAATTATAATTTAGATTTACATGGAAGTATTTTTAAAAGTCATACAGGTCATTCTTGCGTTGAGCATACTCGTGTTGGTTCACGAATTCGGACATTTCTTCTTTGCCAGACTGTTTAAAATCAAAGTCGACAAATTCTATCTATTTTTCGATGCGGGATTCGCCCTTTTCCGTTGGAAACCAAAGAATTCCGACACAGAATACGGTATAGGCTGGCTTCCGTTTGGCGGCTACTGCAAAATCGCAGGAATGATTGATGAGTCGATGGATGAGAAGCAGATAAAAAGCGAGCCTCAGCCATGGGAATTCCGTTCACATCCTGCATGGCAGAGATTCTTTGTCCTGTTCGGCGGTGTATTCTTCAATTTTATCCTTGCGATACTGGTGTATTCGGGAATTCTCTTCAACTGGGGAGAAGAGTACATCAAGAACAAAGATGTCACGACCGGGATAGCGGTCAATGAACTGGCTACAGAAATCGGATTCCGCAACGGGGATATAGTTCTCGCTTTCGATGACAACCCCGTAGAAGATTTCAACGCCCTGAGAATAGACCTTATCCGCAATCAGGCCAGAACAGCGACGGTTCTCAGAGATGGAGACACAGTCGTAGTTGATATAGACGAAAAATATATGCCGGCCATCCTGAACAGCGAAGACCTCTTCACATACGGCATACCTTTCATCGTTGACAGCATACCTGAAAATTCACAGAATTATGCTTCCGGGCTGACAAAAGGAGACAAAATCTTAAGAATGGACAGCACCGAAACCCCTATCTTCGCAGAAGTCAAGGAGTATGCGTCCATGCATAAGGGGCAGACGCTTATCGCCACAGTTGTAAGAGAACCGGACGGGACAAAAGACACATTGCCGGCATGGTACATGGATACCCTGCAGATACCTGTGCAGGTAAATGAAGAGGGAGTAATGGGAATATATTTGGGCGGTAATCTCTTAGACTACTACAAAGTCACAAAAAAAGAGTATTCTTTCTTTGCCTCCATACCTGCCGGATTCAAAAAAGCCTGTAATCGCATAGCAAGCTATTGGAAAGAGCTGAAGCTGATATTCACCCCTAAAACTCAGGCCTATAAGTCTGTCGGAAGTTTTATCGCCATAGGGCGGATATTCCCTGGTACATGGAATTGGGCCGCCTTTTGGGAAATCACGGCTTTCCTATCGATAATGCTTGCCGTGCTGAATATCCTGCCTGTTCCAGCATTGGACGGAGGACATCTGCTCTTTACTCTGTATGAGATGGTGACAGGGCGCAAGCCAAGCGACAAATTCCTGATAATCATGCAGTATATCGGCATGATCCTCATCATAGGACTGATGATTCTCGCTTTCGGCAACGACATCATGCGCCTGCTCAAGTAGAGCCGCCCATAAGACAGCTCATATATTGATAATTATTTGAGGTTCGATTTTTCATATTTCTGAGCCTAAGACCTATATTTGTTCAGGTCACATATTAGAATATCGATTATGAAAACAAGACACCTGAATTCTATAGTAAGACTACTGTCTATCATGGCATTAGCAGTTATCGCACTATTCCTCCAATCCTGCGATGAAAAGGGTGTGAGCCTTAAGAAAACCGTTACGGGAAAAGCCGGCGAGGTTATCGTCGTAAGCGATAAAGGGAATTGGGAAGCCGAACCGGGTACGGCTCTGAGAAATCTGTTGGCGGTGGATTATCCTCTTTTACCACAGAAAGAGCCTTCTTTCAACCTGATCAACATACCGAAATCGAACTTCAGCGACCTGTTCAAGTCGCACAGGAACATCATTATACTGACGATAAGCTCTTCAATAGCCGAACCTAAAGTTTCGATGGAGAGAGACAAATGGGCTCAGCCTCAGCTTGTCATTTACATCGAATCTCCTGACAGAGAGGGGGCTACCGAAGTTATAGAGAAGAACAGCGAATTGATCTTCAATGCTATAGACCAGATTGAAAAAGACAGGATCATACGAAACGCCAAGAGATATGAGGAGACGGGGCTAAGACCTTTAGTCGCTGAAACATTCGGAGGTTCACCCTATTTCCCTAACGGATATTCATTGAAAAAGCACACAAAGGACTTCATCTGGATTTCATACGAAACCACATACACGAACCAAGGAGTCCTAATCTACACCATACCTTATGACGGTAAGAATTTTCCCTCTTTGGATTCTTTGATATCCGCTCAGAATGAGGTACTTAAAAACAACGTGCCGGGAATGCTGGAGGGCAGCTATATGACCACCGGTACGGAAATAGCCCCGGTGATGAAAAACTATAAGTACAAGGGAGAGAATTTTGTGGAGGTCAGAGGACTTTGGGAAGTCGCCAATGATTATATGGGAGGACCTTTTGTCGAGCACGTGTTTTATAGCAAAGAACAGGGCAAACTTCTTGTAGTCGAAGGGTTTGTATATGCTCCAAGATATAAGAAAAGAAACTACCTCAGACAGGTTGAAGCGATTATTTATTCATTTGATTGGGCAGAAAATTTTCTGAATAAATAAAA
This sequence comes from uncultured Bacteroidales bacterium, assembly GCA_946062035.1. Lineage (GTDB taxonomy): Bacteria > Bacteroidota > Bacteroidia > Bacteroidales > UBA932 > Egerieousia. The sequence goes on along the minus strand of CAMGTS010000001.1, from coordinate 6,017 downwards.
ATTGCTATATTTGCGCCCCTAAAGGTCAGTTCGTCTAAAGGTTAGGACACAAGATTTTCATTCTTGTAATAGGGGTTCAATTCCCCTACTGACTACTGAAAATATTTAAAATTCAGATAATTATGGCAAATCATAAGAGTGCAGACAAACGCGCCAGGCAGAATGTGAAGCTTGCAGAGCACAATCATTATTATGCTAAGACAGCTCGCAACGCCGTAAAAGACCTTAGAGAAACAACAGATAAAGCAGAAGCTGAGGCAAAACTTCCTAAAGTTAACGCTATGTTGGATAAACTTGCAAAGACAAACATTATCCACAAGAACAAGGCTTCTAATCTCAAGAGCGGTCTTGCGAATCACGTCAACAAGCTCGGAGCTAACGCATAAGTTACAGCTAATAGCGGCGAAGTGACGCTTTCATAAGTCTGGAGATACATTTTACGCTATTGCATTGCTGAAGAGAGAAACTTCCCAATCTTTGGGGAGTTTTTTTTATGTATATGGGGAAGGATGCTATCAGCAAATGGGATTTGCGTGAAAGGCCGAGAGAGAAGTTTTTGGAGAAAGGTGGTGAGAATCTCGGCGTGACTGAATTACTCGCCATAGTTATCGGTTCGGGATGCAGGGAGATTAATGCGGTTGAACTTGCCCGTGAAATTTGGGATGCCGCAGGATGTAATCTGCATACGCTCGCAAAGTTCAGATTCGAGGAATTCGCCAAATTCAAGGGGATAGGGCAAAGCAAGGCGATATCCATTATGGCGGTAATGGAACTTGCCAAAAGAGCGGCTGTTGAATCAGTGCCGCCACTACCGGCTATTTACTCATCGGAGAGTGCAAGCAAGTGTGTCCAGCCTCTTTTGAAAGACCTCTCGCACGAGGAGTGTTGGATTCTCTTTCTGAACAGAAGCAACAAGTTGATCGCCAAGGAAAAGATCAGCAGCGGCGGAATAAGTTCGACCGTATTGGACATCAAAATCATCATCAAACGTGCCATGCTGAAACTTGCCACAGGGATAATTTTAGTGCACAATCATCCGAGCGGCAACAATCGCCCCGGAAGCCAGGACAAGGAGCAGACGAGAAAGCTCATGGAAGCCGCTAAGACCTGCGAGATCAATCTGTTGGACCATATAATAATTGCGGGTGAAAATTATTTCTCTTTTGCCGATAACGGGCTATTATAGTGCTTGTCAAAGCAAAGATTTTTTACCTTTGAACCAATTAATCCACTAAGTATGAAAATCGTAGAATTGTGCCAGAAAAACTCAGTAGTGAGCCAGTACCTTGCAGAAGTCAGGGACAAGATTATCCAGAAAGACAGCATGCGCTTCAGAAAAAACATGGAGCGAATCGCGATGTGCGCCGCAATGGAAATCAGTAAAACCCTCAATTACAAAGAGATTGATGTAGCAACCCCTCTCGGCATAGCAAAATGTAACGTAATCGAGGATCAAATTGTTGTAGCATCCATTCTGAGAGCAGGACTCACTCTCCACAACGGACTTCTCAACGTTTTCGACAAAGCGGAAAGCGCATTCATAGCGGCCTATAGAAAATACGGCAATAACAACAAGTTCCTTATTCAGGCGGAATACATCGGAAGGCCGCCTATCGAGGGGAAAGTTCTCGTACTTGCGGACTGCATGGTCGCTACAGGCTCGTCACTTCTTATCGCATATAACAAGCTTATTGATGAGGGAGAACCGTCTCATACACATATAGTCGCACCGATCGTAAGCAAAGCCGCACTAAACTATCTTTCAAAGCAGTTGCCTCACAAAAGGGTGACAATCTGGGTAGGCTCTATAGATGAAGAACTTACAAACAAAGCATACATAATTCCGGGATTGGGAGACGCCGGAGATTTGGCATACGGAACCAAAATCTAAATCTCTTTGCGCAGACGGGCTATCGGTATGGAGAGCTGCTCCCTGTACTTTGCGATAGTTCTTCGGGCTACATTATAGCCCTTCTTTTCCAAGACATTGACAAGCTCCTCATCTGTGAGGGGCTTTGTTTTATCCTCAGCCTCAACACTTTCCTTAAGAATCTTCTTTATCTCGCGGGTAGAGACCTCCTCTCCGCTTTGAGTCATCATACCCTCAGAGAAGAAATATTTCAGAGCATAAGTGCCAAATGGAGTCTGAATGAATTTGCAATTGACAACCCTTGATATAGTAGAAATATCCAAACCTGTCTTTTCGGCTATGTTTTTCAATACCATAGGCTTGAGTTTTGTCTCATCCCCATCCGCAAAAAACTCCTTCTGATAGTCGACAATCGCATTGATAGTATTCTGCAAAGTATTCTGTCTCTGCTTAATAGCCTCTATAAACCATTTTGCGCTGTCCAACTTCTGCTTGACGAAACTCGCAGCCTCTTTTGTCTCCTTCGAACTCCCAGGAGACTTTACGAGATAGTTCTCGTACTGCTTATTGACCCTCAACTGAGGAATATTGAATTTCGGCATCGTGACCGTCAGCTTGCCGTTGTCGTTATCGAGAATAAAATCCGGAACGACCTGCTGAATCTTCTCCCCATAGGAATCGTCTACCTGCCCTCCGGGTTTAGGGTTCAACTTCACGATTTCAGCCACTGCGGCACTCAAATCATCCCTCGTAATCCCCATCTTGGAGATAATCTTGTCGTAATGCTTCTTTGTGAACTCATCGAAATAGGATGAGAGGATTGTCTCGGCATTCTCAACTGCGGCGGTGCGCTCTCTCCTTGCCTTGATCTGCAAAAGCAGACACTCCCTAAGGTTCCTTGCTCCTACACCTATCGGCTCAAACTGCTGGATGTTCTCCGTCAGGATCTTCTCCAGCTCTCCCGCCGTCGTCTCGATACCCAATCTGAGATAAATATCATCGGAAAGTGCGCTCAAATCCCTTCTGAGATAGCCGTCACCGCCGAGACTTCCTATTATAAACTCAGCCATCGAACGGGTTCTGTCATCCAGTTTTCTGTATCCAAGCTGCTGAATCAAAGATTGTTGGAAACTCTCCTTTACCGAGAATACATTATACTGCGGCATCTCATCCCTGCCACGGTTGTTCACATATAGCTTATATGAAGGGATATCATCTTCCGATTTATACTCCGAAAGCGAGACCTGCTTAGGCTGTTCGTTCTGAGAATCATCCTCTTCGGTAGTATCATCGTCCAAAACAGGATTGTCCTCCAACTCCTTCTTTATCCTCTGCTCCAACTCCAAGGAAGGAAGTTCCAGCAGTTTAATCGTCTGTATCTGAAGAGGCGAGAGGCGCTGCTGCAATTTTTGCTGTAAACCCTGTTTCAACATAGTTCGCAAAGATACAATTTTTCTATAATTTTGCCGGAACAAGCGAGTACGTATGGAACCTATAGATATTGGAGAAGTCATAAAGAGAAAAAGCCCGTCTTTGGCTAAAAAGCTCCCGAAATTTGTCGTGAGCCTGATGGGGAAGATCGTCCACATCAGGGAAATCAACGAAGTTCTCAGGCTTTGCGACGGAAAGCGCGGAGTTGATTTTGCGGAGGGCACTCTCAACTATCTGAACGTCAAAGGAAGGTTTCACTATATGGACGAATCCGCCTTTCAAAAAGGTGACAGATATGTATTCGTAAGCAACCATCCTCTTGGAGGATTGGACGGACTGCTCCTGACAGCCGAACTGAACAGACGGTTCGGTCCCGCCAAATTCCTTGTAAACAATATACTTATGAACGTCGAACCATTGCAGGACGTGTTCGTCCCGGTCAACAACTTGGGGACTGCCGCCAGCAAAGAGGTTGAGGGAGTTAAAGAGCTGTACAGATCGGATTTTCATGTTCTTAACTTCCCGGCAGGTGCGTGTTCAAGGCTTATAAAGGGAAAAATCCAGGATCTTCCATGGAAAAAGAGTTTTGTGCGGGAAGCCATCAAGAGCGGAAGAAAAATCGTTCCTATTTACTTCGGAGGAAAAAATTCAAAGAGATTTTACTGGACATCCAAAATCAGAATGGCATTGGGCATCAAGGCTTTTATCGAGATGGTCCTCCTGCCTGACGAAATGTTCAGACAAAAGAACAAAGTGTTGGATGTTGTTATAGGCACCCCTATTTCTCCCGAAGAGATCAAAGAGTCCGGCAAGTCGAGTGTAGAGTGGTGCGACATTATCAGAAAAAAGGTTTATGAATATGCAAGCGGTTATTCTGCCCGTAGATAGACAATTAATAATTCAAGAGCTTACACCTGAAAAATTCATCGGCAAGACAAGGCGGGGAGACAATGAACTTTACGAGGTCAACTCATTTGATTCTCCGGCTGTAATGAAAGAAATAGGACGGTTGAGGGAAATCTCTTTCCGTCTTGGCGGTGGCGGAACAGGCAAACCGTTAGATATTGACGAATTCGATATCGACCCGGTATCCCCATACAGGCAGTTGATTGTGTGGGATCCTGAAGATCAGGAAATTATCGGTGGTTACAGATATCTTTTCTGCGGTGGTCTGGATCCGAAGAAACTTGCCACATCAGAATTGTTCAACTTTTCAGAGCAATTCATCAACGAATACTATCCTTGGACCATAGAGTTAGGACGCTCTTTTATTCAGCCCAACTATCAGAGTATCAACGTTAAACGCAAAAGCATCTTTGCGCTGGACAACCTTTGGGACGGACTCGGAGCGTTGATTGTCAAATACGACAGGGTGAAATATTTCTTCGGAAAAGTAACGATGTACACGAGCTACAACAAACTCGCCCGCAATATCCTGCTCAATTTCCTTAATAAGTATTTTCCTGACAATGAGCATCTTGTCACTGCAATAGAGCCATTGGACTGCAATACTCACGATCCATATATAACCTCTCTTTTTGAGAATTTGGATTATAAGGAGGGATTCAAACGATTGAAAAAAGAGTTGGAAAACAACGGAGAGCATATCCCGCCGCTTATCAACTCGTATATGAACCTCTCCCCGTCAATGAAGATTTTTGAAAGTTCGATAAACAAAGGGTTCGGCGGGGTCGAAGAGACAGGTCTGCTCATCAACATAGCGGACATATACCCCGACAAAATTGAGCGGCACGTCGCCCCGATGATGGAATGGGCCAAGAAAATCAAGCCTAAATGGTGGCGTAAGAAAAAGAACAAGCTCAATCTGTCGGATGACGAAATAAAGAGCAATTCCGGCCACTACGGGATACATATCAACTAATAGACACAACCGGGCGAAAAGCCCGGTTTTTTTTGCGCACACAGGCTCCGTATAATTTGTTCTGAAAGGTTGTTCTTATAACCTATAAGATAAACCTCATCATTACCCCGTAGTCTCTGAAACTGCGCATTTAGTTATCTCAAATTTTGACCAAAAAATGAGATAACAAATCTGCTATCTCATTTTGTAGCAATAAAGTGATAGATCCATCGAATCAATTCTTACAGCAAAATGCTTGAGTTTATCTATCAGCAGACCAATGAATTGTGAGGCGTGGATAAAAGAAAGAGGACTCTCAAAACGAGAATCCTCAATTTTGTACCCAGACCCGCATTTGAAATATTAAATATCAATAGATGAGAACAAATTCTACTCACAACAAAATTCCGTATATTTACCTATATATAAACGATTTACAAACAGCATTGAATCGAATTAAATTTAATAAGATTGAAATTATTTCGGGATAATTGGGAACAATTTGGGAACAATTTGCTAACTTTGCAGTGTTCAATCCAGAAATTAAATTGAAGATTATGAAAGTGACTGCATTTATACGGAAGACTGCCAAAAAGAACGATGTAGATACTAAGGCTACTATCTATTTTCGTTTGCGTGATGGAAAGAAAGACATCAAGGCAGCAAGCGAACTTGTTATCAGCCCGAACCATTGGAGTGCTGACCGGCAGGGCTATAAAGACCGTGTAGCTTTGGTGGCAGAAAACGAAAAGATGGACTTGAACCATAAAGTGCAGGCATTGACCCGAATGATTGAGAAAGAATACAAAGAGGATGCAGGAAGTGAATGGCTCGGAGAAGTCATAGACAAATTCC